>CBFGJU010000346.1:0-7286 GCA_965649155.1 Caldifarciminota bacterium
GGGTGGCTCAGGGCGCCCTCGCCCTGGAAAGACGGCCTCTCCCAATCCCCTGGCGGGGCGCCAGGGGCTACCCCGGGGCGCCAGGGGCTACCCCGGGGCGCCAGGGGCTACCCGTTTTTGTTTTACCTGGCCGTGAACTTCAGGCTCGTTGTCCTGTCGCCAACCCGGACGGTCGCGAGATACACCCCCTGGTTCAGGGATGGCCAGCTGAAAGCGTGCTCCCCGGCCTCAAGGGTTCCCCTGAAGGCCTCGGATACCAGCCTGCCAGCCGGATCGTATATCTCAACGCTGACATCGCTGTTTCCCGCCAGCGTGAGGACGAACCCTCCGGCTATCTGCTTTATGCCCATCTCGGCCTTGGCCGCGTCCTCCCTGCTACTGGTGGGGATGAGGTCAGATATCCGGGCCTTTGAGAAATAGACCTTGTAGTCGCCCGCTGTGCGGTCATCGGCCCAGAGCGCGTAGACATACTGGCTGTCAGCGTATGCTGTGAGGTAGTCACCCATCTCCATTCCGCCGCCAGAACTCAAAGCCCAGTTCGCGTCCGAGATCCTTCCAGTTGCGCCCGACGTTATCTCCCATGTCGTGCCCCCGTTCACCGAGTAGGCATACTGCAGGCTCCATGTGCCACTGGCATACTGTGCCCAGACAGCTATGAGGTCTCCATAGGGAGTGACAGCCAGCGCGGGCAGGGCGATCTTGTGGCCCCGGCCCGTCAGCGTGTTTATGGCCACCGGGGTTGACCAGCTTGAGCCATAGTTCGTGGTCTTCATGAACAGGATGTCATACTGCTGGGCCGAAGAGAGCCTCTCGTCTGCCCAGACGAAATACACGGTTCCAGGAGGCCCGCCCATGATCCAGGGGCACATGCTCGCGCGGTGGCTGTCCCAGGAGTAGTAGCTGTGGGTCACCAGGGCAGGAGTGCTGTAGTTGACGCCACCGTCCGTTGAGTATGACATGTAGTAGTCCATCGTGTTCCAGTTTATCCAGATCACGAAGACATTCCCGCCCTTGTCCGTGCATATGAACGGCCTGGACATGGTTCCTATCGCGGATACCCTCTTTTCTGTCCAGGTTGTGCCGTTGTTGGTTGACCTGCAGACATAAGCGCCATCCTGCGCGGTGTAGAAGAGTATGTAGCAGACATACAGGGTGTCGGTTGAGACGCTGAAAGCGAGCCAGGGCTTGTCGGATAGTCCGGAGCTCCCGTTCTGGGAGACCATGTGCCAGGATGACCAGTTCTGTCCCATGTCGGTGGACATCCTGTGCACGAGGACGCCGTTGCTGGAGAAGTTCAGGTTTATCTGGTGCAAGCGGCCGAGCTTGTCTGTTCCGAGGACCGGGTCGCAGTCCATTGAATACTGGGTGTAGTGGTGCAGCTGGTTGGTCATCCAGGTCGCGCCCTGGTCAGTTGAGCCGGAGAACCCATAGCGCCAGGCGCCTGTTCTGTAGTCGTTCCAGCCGCCGCCATAGGGCGAGAAAGCAGTCTCATTTTGGGATGAGGTGCCGGTCGCGTCGTCAACCCTCACATCGGTTGACCATGGCCAGTCCGCGAGTAGTAGCAGTGCGAGGCCTACCATGTTTCCACCCCCCAGACCTGGAGGTCAACCGGCTCATTCGCGTCTATGTAGAAGACGAGGCGTTCCGGCAGGCCTGGCATGATGGGTGCCATGGTTATGGGCATTCCCCTGTCAGCCACGGCAAGGCTCACCTTCAGAGGTTCGTCGCCGGCAGTAAAGCTCTTTACCACCGCGTAGTTGGTTCCCTCCATGGCCATCATGAGCCTGGCTTCTGCGTTTCCCTTGCCCTTCACCATGAACGATATGCCATTTATCTGTGATGGTAGGGCCTGAGAGGTGAGGTCTATGTAGCAGCTACCTGTTCCCGCTATGCGCGTGATGCCGTCTTTCTCCGATACGGCCATCGTTGTGGACATTCCTGTCCATCCCTCCACTGTCAAAACTAATGCAAGAAGTTCCAGCATGGTCCGGCAAGTATAAACCCGGAGTGGGTCGGTTTGCAACCGCAATATTCCCCATTCGTTAAAAGGTTTTGTCGTTGCGCCAGGCAAGATCAATTCTTTATCATTTGTCCCTCGGAGAGGTGCCCGAGCCCGGTTGAAGGGACACGATTGGAAATCGTGTAGAGGGGTCAAACCCTCTCGCGGGTTCGAATCCCGCCCTCTCCGTATCACCCCACGAATTTGCAGAAGCTGCAAATTCGTGGGGGCCCCGTTTCTGAAAACCCTTGAAATATAAGTCCTTTTGTCATGTCTGATGAGAAGAAGAAGTTCCACTTGCCAGGCTGGAAGTCCATAGTCGGTGTCCTGGTGGGCATCCTGATCCTCGGCCTCCTTGCCTATGGCGGTTGGAACATCTGGCAGGCCAGCCAGCGCAGGGAGGCCGAGAGAAAAAAGGCCGAGGTCTACCCGGGCATAAGGGTTGAGGTTCTGAACGCGGCTGGCGAGCCGGGTATTGCGAAGAAGGTTACCTGGCGATTGAGGCAGATGGGATTTGATGTCGTCTATTACGGCAATGCGAAGGACACTCTCGGGAAGACCGTTGTCATAGAGCGGCTTGACTCCTCGCTTGCAAACGCGAAGGCCCTCGCGGGCGCAATAGGTGTGAAGGAAATAACCTACGAGCCTGATCCGGACCGGCTACTTGAGGTCACCCTTCTGGTGGGCCTGGATTTCAGGGAGGTTTTCAAGGGCATAGAGAATGATGAAGTGATCTATTGAAACATATTCCTCGCGCAAACTCCTGTCCCACAGACGGTCACAGCCAACAACCGATCAAAGCGCCTCCCTTCCTGTTGGTTCGCTTCGCCCCCCCGCGAGGCCGAGGTATTTTTCAAGCGCGGAGAAAGAGAGACTGCAAAGGTTGTGCGCTTTTGACAGTGGATAGGGGTAGCCCGCGACCGATGTTGCCAGGAGCCTGGAAAGGATGACTGGCGGATCAACGGCTTCCGGCTCCGAGAAAACCTCTATTTTCATCACGCCGCGCCCTTCCTCAAGCCTGGCGTAAAACGAGGAGCAGGCCAGCGCGGGAAGGTCACCATCTCCTGGCAGGTCCACGGGTTTTGGCTCCGTGAAGCCAGGCGCGCGGGTCTTCACGCTCAGAAGGTATATGTCGGGAATCCCCTCAATGATCTCGCAATCGGCTGATGTCTTCGCGACGCCAACCATGCGCTCCGCGTTTTCCGAGAGGAGCCTCATAGCCGCGGATAGATACTCCTTCCTGGCAAGCCCCATCATCATGCCAACAGCAAACCTCCTGTCCTCTTCAAGCGAAAAAACCCTCTCCTTCAGGCCCCAGCTCGCCCAGCCATATGAGTCATCGGCCATCTCCACGGCCAATTCGTCAACCCACCTGAACAGCCTCTCTTCTTCTCCTGGGGCCAGGCCAGCGAGGCCGGCTATTCTGGCTCTGCCCATGTCCTCGGTGTAGTTTCTCAGGAGGCCGGAGAGCGCGCCATCAGCCATTACCAGACCTCCGGTTATCCGATCCGCCGCGAGCGAGAGCGCCTTTGTCTCCATTATCTTTGATCCGGATTGCAACAGTGCCCTGACGCAATCCTCCTCCATCTCACCTATCCTTATGATGTCCAGCTCTCCCAGGAAAACATCTCCGGTCTCGGCCCCAGAATATACCCCGGACGCGGTTGCTCCGACGAGCCAGAAACCCAGGCGTCTGGCATAGTTGAAGGAGCCGTCGCCCGCGGCCACCTCTGCTCTTTCCTCCTTGCCGCGCCAAGGCCGCCAGTATCGCTCGTGGTCAAAGTCCACCGACCTGGCCTCCATCTCCTGCCTTATTTGCTTGAGCTTTTCCCTGAGCCTGATGACCTTGGTGTATAGAACCGGATGCACAGCAAAAGTATAAGGCACGAGTTCGTCCTGGATTAAACATTGCGGGACTGCCCTCTTTTCCATTATAATATAGCTCTTTAGTAGGAAAAAGGAGCAGGTCATGCCGAGAGAGATAACAAAAGAGATTTTCTGGGTAGGAGCAAAGGATTTTTCGCTCCGGGATTTTCACAGCTACGAGACCACCAAGGGAACCACATATAACGCATACCTGATCAGAGGCGCGAAAACCGCGCTCGTTGACACCGTAAAGAAGACTCACTTTGACCAGATGGTCAGACGGATTGGAACCCTCTTGCCCCTGAAAGACCTGGATTACCTGATAGTCAACCACTGCGAGCTGGATCACATGGGTTCGGTGGAGTGGCTTCTTTCTTTAGCCCCGAAGGCAAGGATTTTCGCCAGCGCGAAGGGCGCTGAGGGTCTCCTGCTTCATTTTCCTGGTCTTTCTCACCGAGAGATAACCATCGTAAAGCCGGGCGACACGATTGACCTGGGCGGGATAACCCTTTCTTTCTACCCCATTTCCATGGTCCACTGGCCTGATTCCATGGCGACCTGGGCTGTTGAGCCGGGCGTCCTTATGCCGAATGATGCTTTCAGCCAGCACTACTCAACCGAGGCCCTCTTTGATGAAGAGGCCCCGCGGGAGCTGGTTTTTCGTGAGCTGCAGAAATACTATGCGAGCATCGTTGACCTTCTTAACCCCGGCCCTGTCCAGAAGGCCATAGAAGCCGTGAAGTCCCTGTCCCCGAGGATCATAGCCCCCTCCCACGGAGTGATCTGGCGCAGGGATGTCCAGAAAGCCGTTGAACTCTATGAGACCTGGGCCTCCGGTTCGGTTGAGCCGAGGGCAACCCTCATATATGACACCATGTATGGCGCGACCGAGGAAATGGCAAGGGTCATAGAGGAAGCCTTTGAGGCCGAGGATGTCCCGGTGTCGGTCTACCGAGCGTCCGCTTCGGATTTCCAGGAAGTCCTCGCTGACACAATGGTTTCAAGGGGAATAGCGGTTGGCGGCCCCACCATGAACAATCATCTCTATCCCCCGGTCTCCTTCTTCCTTGAATACCTGGCCATGTCAGCTAAGCGAGACAGGCACGGCTTCGCCTTCTCGGCCTACGGCTGGGGAGGCGGCGCGGAGAAGGACATCCTGGCTTGCTTTGAAAGGTCTGGCATAAAACCTTTTGGCGAGGCCTGGCGGGTTCGTTTCAGGCCAACGGATGCCGACCTCAAGGCGGGTTTTGAGAGGGCGAGAGAGTTCGCGAGGCTGATAAAATCTGGCTAATTCCCTACATGAGGTTCTCGTTTTATCCGTCAGAACCCACTTCCTGCGTGAATTGGGAATCCTCTACTGGCGCGTGATGTAGGGATGGGGTTGTCCTCATCCTTGAGCTGGCATGAAGGCCTGGCCCTACATCTAAAACCATTATCAGAAGCGGATTTCCTTTGGCCGAGTTCTTGTTCCTGGCGGCCATGGTTCAGGTTTGCGGGGTTGGGGAAAACCCCAATTGAAGGTGATTTTACGCAGGAAGTGGGCTAGAACAGGCTTAGAACCACCCCACCCGTGGTTTTCTTTCCATTGATCGTGATAAAATCTCCAGCGCGCCTCATTATCACTCCCAGCCCTCTGAGATCTGCCGCGCTTATCCCGTTCCTTGCCCTGTATTTGAGTATCTTTTTGGCCGTTTTCGGGCCTATCCCAGGAACCAGGAGAAGCTCATGGTAATCCGCTTTCGCAAGGTCTATGGGAAAGCGATCCGGGTGATTCCTGGCCCAGACCATCTTGGGATCCGCGCCCGCGGGAATCCTGCCCTGTTCGTCCATGGGAATGTCATCAGCTGAGAATCCGTAATCCCTCAGGAGAAAATCGGCCTGATATAGCCTGGCAGTCCTCCTCGGGTTCTCCGGCGGCAGGTCCTCAAGCGGGGTCTCCGGCACCGGCCTGAAGGGGCTGTAATAGACCCTCTTCAGGCCAAATAGCCTGTAAAGCTTCTCTGTGGTTCCGAGTATCTCCCTGTCGGATTCTCCGGCCGCGCCAACGACCATCTGCGTCGTCTGGCCAGCCTTGGCGCCTGTCCTCTCTATTATCCGTTTCATGTCCCGGATGGCCTGTCCCAGCTGTTCCCTGAAGGATTTGTCCGGGCTTAGCCTGGAGAGCCTCTCGGGGTTAGGAGCCTCAAGGTTGACCGAGACCCTGTCCGCGAGCCTGCAGGCGGCTTCAATCTGGGCCTCGTCTGCCCCGGGCATTATCTTCAGGTGCAGGTATCCCCTGAACCCGTATTTCTTTCGGAGCAGTTCTCCGGTCGCGAGTATCTCGTCCATTGAGCGGACAGGCCCTCCCCTCACTCCGGATGTCAAGAATATCCCCTCAACCACACCTTTCCTGTGAAGCTCCATGAATGCCTGGGCCATCTCGTCCGGGGTTATCCTGGTCCGGCGCGCGTCCCTGTCACGCCTCAGGGCGCAGTAGTAGCAATTGTTCTCGCAGGCGCTTGTCATCGCGACCTTGAGTATCGGGCACGCGCCGCGCGGGGTCTGGGCCATGTGGACGAACTGCCTGAGGGAGAAGCTTTTTTCCGAGCACTTATCATCGTGAGCCGCGTCCACCAGCGCGCCCAGGCGTTCAAAGAGGCTCATGCTTTCATTATAGAGCGCGCGGCCGGGTCTGGGCAAATCCAGCGCCTCAGGGCTGGTTTTTCGTGGGCTGTTTCTTCTCTGCCTCCCTGAAAGGCCAGATCATGTTGTCAACCGCGGCCATCATTGAACCGGCCAGGTCCTCGTAGACCTCGCCCCTTGATTTGGCCTCATAAAGCGTCTTTCCCGTTTCCGTGTCAACCATTCGCGTCTTCAAAACAACCACATAATACGATCTCATCTCCGGATCGTTGGCCTCGTGCCCTTCCAGTATGCTCTGTATCTCCACGACACAGACGGCTTCCGCGCCCAGCGCGAGCGCGGTTGCCCTGGCGGTTCCCATCTCTGGCATGAGCTCCCATCCCGGGGATTCCCTCATGGTTTCCTCCATCAGAAGGCTCGTATCCCTGACGATCACCTCAAATGTTTCCAGGGAATCCAAAGAACTCATCAGGTAAGCCCACAGGATGTCATAGGGCCTCCTTGGCAGGTCAGGATACTGCATGTAGCCATAGGGCGGCAGGATAACGATTTTCCAGCTCGGCCTGCTCGCCATATCCTTGTAGAGGGTGTATTTCAGGTAATACTCGTCAATGCCCTGGTGGCACGAAACCTCTATAGCCAAGGCCAACAGAGATGTTCCGACCAGCAATATCCTGCCCATTGAGGGCAAAATATAATGTGCCAGCTCGCGAGCTTTCAACCCACTTCCTGCGCAAAATCCCTTCCCAGGCGGAACCGAAGGTCTCTCCTACGCTACGCTTGGAGACTTTCAGTTCGG
>CBFGJU010000347.1:0-7241 GCA_965649155.1 Caldifarciminota bacterium
TCGGCGCTTTTGAGAAATGGACAGGCATCTTCGCTTCATGTCCCTCGCTCTTGATGAGGCCAGGAAGGCCCTTTCGGAGCGCGAGGTTCCGGTTGGATGCGTGATAGTTCTTGATGACCAGGTTGTCGCCAGCGCTCACAACAGGACAGAGTCCCTGTCTGATCCAACCGCTCACGCTGAGATCCTTGCCCTCCGGGAGGCCGCGGCGAGGCTCGGGGACTGGCGGCTTGGGGGCGTGTCCGTATATGTCACGGTTGAACCCTGCGTGATGTGCGCGGGCGCGCTGGTTCTCGCCAGGGTCAAGGAGGTCTTCTATGCCCTTGAGGACGAGAAGTTCGGCGCGATGAGCCTCTATGCCCTGGCATCCGATCCCCGATTGAACCACAGGTTCAGTTTGATAAAGGGCCCCCTTGGCGATGAGGTGCGGGCGCTTCTGGCGGAGTTTTTCAGGGGAAAGCGATAACCGGTTAGACTCCGGCTCCTGCGCCGGGTTTTGCGGGGTTGGAAATCCCGACCCGGACGACAAAGGACTCCATTTCCCTCAGCGCCCTCTTGGCTATGAATTCCCTCCTGGCCTTGCCGCGCAGGTTCTTCGGGACATCCAAAAACAGCGCTATGTGCAGGTTGGTTGGCTGATAGTTTCTTTCCCCCGCGTTCGTTATCGCTGAGAACAGGGTTCCGATTGCAGTGTGCGGGGGAAACGGCACTGGTTCCTTTCCCAGCGCTAGCCTGGCCGCGTTCGTGCCCGCGACCAGGCCCCCTGCCGCGGCCTCAAGGTAGCCCTCCGTGCCTGAGAGCTGGCCAGCTATGAAGATTCCCGGCCTTGCCCTGAGCTCAAGGGTGGGGTGGAGGAGCGCTGGAGCGTTCAGATAGGTATTCCTGTGGACCGCTCCATATCTGAGGAATTCTGCTTTTTGCAGGCCTGGTATCATCCGGAAAACCCTCTCCTGTTCCGAGGTCTTCAACTGGGTCTGGAACCCGACGAGCGAGAATGCCGTCCCATCAGCGTTCTCCGGCCTCAACTGAACCGCCGCGAACGGTTCCTTGCCGGTTGCCGGATCAACCAATCCCGATGGCCTGAGAGGTCCATAGGCAAGGGTTTCAGGGCCCCTCCTGGCCATTACCTCAACTGGCAGACAGCCCTCAAAATAGGGTATGCGCTCGTCAAAATGCGGGATGTGGGTTTCGGCCGTAGCCAGTGCCTCGCAGAACCTCCTGTATTCCTCCTCGGACATGGGCGCGTTCAGGTATGCTCCCTCCTCCCACCCGTGCCTGTCCGCCCAGAACATCCGGCTCATGTCCAGGCTCTCCGCGGAGACAATTGGCGATAGCGCGTCGTAGAAATAAAGGAATTCCTCCCCTGTGATCTCTCTGATTGATTCGGCAAGGCTTTCTGATGTCAGCGGCCCTGTGGCTATTACAGCAACGGGTTCTGGAAGATCGCGCGCCTCCTGTCTCCTTATCTCAACCAAGGGGTGATCCTCAAGCCTGCCAGTGATGTGCTCCGCGAACCTTTGCCTGTCAACCACCAGGGCCTTGCCTCCTGGTATGGCTGATCGCTCCGCGGCCTCCATTATCAGTGAGCCGCATCTTTTCAGCTCCTGCTTCAACAACCCCTGGGCTGAGAGGATGTCCTTTGATTTCAGCGAATTTGAACAGACCAGCTCCCCCAGAAGGCTGGATGAGTGCGCGGGGGTCATCCTCTCTGGCCTCATCTCGTATAGGATGACCCTGACGCCATGCCGGGCTATTGCCCAGGCGGCCTCGGATCCCGCGAGGCCTCCACCGATCAAATCCATTATTTCTCAGGGTAGCCCGGGGCGCCCTCGCCCCGAAAAGGGTATTCCATGGCCCCGGCGAGGCGCCGGGGGCTATCAGCGCAGGTGTTCTGTTCCTTTCCAGAACTCCCTCAGCTTCCTGAGCATATCCTCAAGCCCCTCCGGAGCTGGCTTTGTCCCCGCGAAGACCTCCAGGAGGGTTATGTCGTCAAGATCAACGAGCTTTTCAAACGCGGCCAGCTCTCGCTCGTCCATATTCGGCAGGTTTCGCTCAGCGAAAGGCCCTATGAGTTCCTCGGCCTCAAGCTTTGAGCGCCTTGAGGCCCGGTAAAGGAGCTGGCGCAAGCGGTTACCGGACAAAAAACTCCTTCAACATGTCAAACGAGAAACCCAAAGGGCTCAAGTTTCGGCTACTGATATGCTCAATTTATATGGGAGGCACAAGGCCTGGCCCTACTTGCCGATCTTGCCCTTGGGCTTGTCCTTGCCCTTGTCAGGTTCCTTTGGTTTTTTGAGTGCCTTTGCCACCTCAACAACATTCAGATAGACCTTGCCCTCCAGGACGGAGTTGTAGGCTATGTATTTGCCGTCCGCGGAGAGAAGCATCCTGTCAAAAACAAAGTCATATTCGCCCTCAAGCGGCTTTCCGTCAACAACAACGAATTCCTTGGCGTTTTCAGGGTTCTGCGCTGTCATTGAGAAGTGCTTTCCGTCCGGGGATATGTTCAGGCTAGCGGGGAATATGTTGTCGTAGCGCTCTGACTCCTTCTGGTTGCAGACTCCGAAGGCCTTGCCGCCCTCATAGTTTCCCTCATACCACTCCCCGCCCTCGTATGCCAGGAAAGCGAAGCCCTCTTTGTCGCCGAGGACGATGTTGGCCCCGTTGATGTCGTCGTATTCCTTGCTCGGCGTTCCGAGGTTGGGCACCACGCTGTATTTCCCGCCGGAGTAATATCCGGATGGGTCCCAGCGCCCGCCTGTTGAGACCATGCAGACATAGTAGTCGCCCTCTTTCGCGGCAATGGGCAGGTCTATGTAGTTGTATGGCCCTATCTTTCTCTTGCCCTGGACGATGAAGTAGTCACCTCCTATGTAGTTTTCTTCCTCCCACCTTCCACCCTCGCCCGCGACATAGGCAAGCGTCCCGGCCTTTGTTGCGACCAGTCCCTTCACGAAATCATGCTTTTTGCCGGGGTTTTCGCCGGTAACCACGAAATATGTTCCACCGACATAGTAGTTGTTCTCGTTCCATGTCCCATCAAGGCCGGCTACATAACAGGCCGTGCCCGCGGAATCAAAGACGATGTTGGCCACGAAGGGATATTTCTTCTTGCTCGCCTTCGCGTCAACGACAACCACGCGTTCCCCACCCACATATTGCCCCTCAACCCACTTGCCCTTTGAGCAGGCTATGTAGGCAAGGTGCTTGCCGTCCGGGGAGTATGTGAGCTCAAGGATCTGGTCATATTTCTTGTCCTCCTTTGCGCCCTTCACCACGAACACCTTGCCGCCGTAATATATGGCATCTTCGCCCCACTTCCCGCCCTTGTGGGCCACATAGCTTACCTCTGATCCGTCTGGCGATAGGGTTAGCTGGGTTATGAACTCGTATTCCTTTCCCAGCTTCCCATCGTGGAAAACAGCGTATTTCCCGCCAGTATAGTAACCAGCATCGTCCCATTTTCCGCCCTTTCCTATCCTGAACGCGTAGTGCTGGCCGTCCTCGGAAAGGACATATTCCCCGACATAATCGTATGGGCCGTATGCCTTTGATCCCAGAACAAAATACATCCTGTTCTCTTCGTCAAGCGCCACATAGGCCAGGTTCCCGTCCTTCGTGAACCTCAGGTCCCAGACGCTCGCGTAGGTTCCCTTCTCCTGGCCGTTGACCGTTACCCTCATCATGCCGTCATAGTAGGAGTATATGGACGCGGCTATCTGGGTGAGGTCCTCGGACTGCACAGCTTCCGAGACTTCACCATCCGGGGTTTCCATGAGCACGGTCTGCCCCATCTTGTCCATGGGGAAGGCCGCGAGCAAACCGAGAGATATGATATAATTCATGCTTCCTCCAAAAGTCCCCGAAATTATAAACCCGCGACCGGGCGCTTCGCCAGTTGAAATGCCCCACTCGCGCGGCTTAAACTATGCGGCTTGCTCATTCTCGGAATAGATACTTCCTGCGACGAGACAGCCTGCGCGGTGGTCGCTGATGGTTTTAGCGTGATATCAGAGGCCACGAGAACCCATGACGAACACAAGGAGTTCGGCGGCGTAGTTCCGGAGCTGGCGGCCCGTGCCCATGTCAGGCTCCTGCCAGGCCTTGTCAGATTGTCTCTTGAAAGGGCCGGTGTCTCCTGGGATAGCCTTGACGGCATAGCCGCAACCCTCGGCCCTGGCTTGCCAGGGGCCCTGATGGTCGGTGTTGTTTTCGCGAAGACCGCGGCCCAGGCCATGAAGTTGCCCTTTGTGGGCGTGAATCACCTTGAGGGCCACATATTCTCCATTCGCTTGACCGAGAAGCTTGATCCCCCATTCCTCGCTCTCATAGCCTCTGGCGGTCACACTGACCTGGTTCATGTCAGGGACTGGGGAAAATACAGCCTCCTCGCCAGGACGCGCGATGACGCGGTTGGCGAGTGTTTTGACAAGGTCGCGAGGATACTCGGACTCGGCTATCCGGGTGGCCCGGAGATTGAGAGATTGGCAAAGGACGGCAATCCCGATTTCCACGACTTCCCTGTCCCGAAAATGGCAGAGCTGAGCTTCAGCTACTCCGGCCTGAAGACCTCCTTTCTATACTACATCTCAAGGCAGGAGCCGGGTTTCGTTGCGGAGAACATCCGGCACATATGCGCGAGCTTCCAGCGCGCGGCCTTCAGACAGCTTCTTGAGATATGCTCAGCAGGAATGAGGCTCACCGGCCTTGAGAGGCTGGTCATTGTTGGCGGTGTCTCTGTCAACAAAGCGCTCAGAGAGATGTTCGGCAGTGAGTTCAGCGACAGGGTCTTTTTTCCTGATCCCGCCTATTCCACCGACAATGCCGCGATGATCGCGGCCGCGGGCCTCTTCAGAATTGAGAAAGGCCTTTGTTCTTCCATGGAAGTGGGGGTCTATCCGAACTGGGAGCTGGGCCAGTATGTTTGACAGGCATTCCGGGTGTGCCCTTCCCACGATCTGCCAGTGAAGCGTTTTACCCTCGCACTTTTGAGAACCCTTGCCATACGCCTTTCCCGCCGGCTCCCGCGTTTGCCAGAAGGCCTCTCAACATCTCGTCTGCCCGGTCTGCCCCTGGGCGAGAGGCCCGGCCGTGCTCCGGAGGCCCCCCTGCACCTCTGGCCAAAGCTTCACTACAGATATATCTCTTACAGAAATGCGCCATCGGACCTCAGAACCATTTGGGAGCTATCCCGTTTCAGGTGGGCCAGGCCGGAGGATTTCCCGAATGCCTTTGAATCCTGGACAAAGGCTAACACGGTTGGCCTCGGCCCGAACTGGGTTTCATCGCTTGAGGTTGCGGTTAGGGCTATCAACTGGGTTTTTCTCCTTGAGGGGGCTGGCGACCGCGTGAGTCCGGGGATCAGGAAGAACATACTCCGCTGGCTCGCCGCCCACGGCAGGCACCTTCTCGCGAACCCGGAGCCTCATCCCCCGAATCACGCGCTCGGTCGCGCCCTCGGGCTTTTCGTTCTCGGAAATTACATCAATGGGTTCCCCGAAGCAGGGGATTGGGCGCGCGTTGGTTCGGCCGAATTCCTTGACGGGTTCCCCAGCGCATTCCTTCCCGACGGGACATACTCAGAGGTCTCGCCAGGCTACGGGGCTTTTGCTCTTGAGATGGGTTTGATCTACACGGCCATAGCCAGGGAATACGGCCTTGATCCTGGAGATGTTCCGGATACGGTTCAGAAAGGCCTCGGATTCCTCGCCAACCTTACATGGCCCGATGGCTCCTTCCCTATCATGGGTGATTTTGACGATGGGGGGATTCTCCGGCCCAGACAAAACGCTTATCCACGATACCTGTTTGATCTCTCGGAGGCGGTTGGCCTGGAAGTCCCCCGTCCCGGCGAAACAAAGCACTATCCGGATGCCGGCTTTCTTATTATCCGGCGAGATGGTCTCTGTCTGGCCGCGAGGATTGATGATGACCCATCGTTGCCCGGCGGACACACCCACTCGGACATAGGCTCCTTCGCGCTCTGGCTTGGAGAACCACTTGTGGTTGACCCCGGAGTCTATCTCTACACCGGCCCCGGCTCCCTTAGGGAAGAACTTAGGTCAGAGGCCGCGCACAATCTTTGCTGGCTTGAGGGAAAACCCATGCACGCTCGCGATCTCCAGAGGCCCTTTACCATGTTGGGGAGGAAGAGGGCCCTTTTCTCCGACTGGGAAGGTGATGTCTTCGTTCTCAGGCACGATCTTTTTGGCCCGGTCACCGAGCGCAGGTTCGTTCCCACCGAGCGCGGGGTTGTGGTTGAGGATTCGGTCTCTGAGCAGGGCCCCTGGCGCGTTGGTTTCACCCTGGCTCCCGGTATCGTCCCGGAGCCGGCCGAACGAGGCTTCGTTCTCGTGGGTAGATCTGGCAGATACAGGATCTTTCTTGAGGCTGGAGAAGGTTACTGGTCCCAGGAAGAAGCGCTCTTTTGCCCGCGCTACGGGGAGAAGCTCAAAACCAAAAGGCTGGTTTTCAGGCCAGAGACCACGAGCTGGCGATTTAGATTTGCCAGCCTGTAAAGTTCTCGCCCGGAACCCTAAGATTTGTATAACCCCCTATCCAGAATATATTTCCTGACCGGTTCCGGCACCATGAACCTTATGCTCATGCCCCGCCTCACCCGTTCCCTTATCTCCGAGGACGATAGCTCAACCACCCTGTTCGGAACAAAGGTGGCGTGCTGGGCAAGCGCGTGCGTTATCGGGGTCTTTATTGCCCTCGCGAGGACAGCAACCCTCGCCAGCTTGAAGAGCCGCTCCGGGTCCCGCCAGGAGGGCAGGTTCGCGAACTCGTCGGTTCCCACCAGGAATATTATCTCCTCGTCCTGACCGAGCTCGGCTCTCAGGGCTTCAAGAATGTCCACGGTGTAGCTCTTCGGCAAAGCAAGCCGCCTCTCCAGGTCAGAGACCTCAAGCTTGCCGTTTCCCTCGCCCACGCCCAGCCGGATCATCTCCAGCCTGTCCTCATAAGGGGCCTCGGTTCCCTTGTGCGGCGGATGGAACGATGGCAGGAATATCAGCCTGTCCATTGTCAGGCGTTCGGTCACATCCTGCCCCACTATCAGGTGGCCCATGTGGATGGGGTCAAACCTCCCGCCGAATACGCCGGTCCTCATTGGTTGTTCATCTCTGGTTGCTCGCAAAGACAGGAAACCGGGTTGCGTTCATTGCTTCCTCGCGAGGATGAGGTTCCTCAGAATGATTGCCTCGGATTTTACATCCCCCCCGGCCTCCGCTGAGGATTCT
>CBFGJU010000348.1:0-7198 GCA_965649155.1 Caldifarciminota bacterium
GTTAGAAGCTGGCCTTGAGGACTGGAGCGAATTGCTCCGGGACACGGTTTATTACGAATTCATGGGTGGGGCAGAGGAGTATGAGAAAGACTGCTAGTCCCTCTCCTCCACCTCATACCAGAACCCCTCAATCACGGGGTTGGTGAGGAGCCTTCGGGAGACATCCTCTATCTGAGCTCTGGCCGCGGCCTCGTCCGGGGCCTCAAGCGCGAACCGGACTATCTTGCCAACCCGTGCCTCTGAGGCCGAAAGCCCAAGGCGCCTCAGCGCGGCCTCAACGGCCATTCCCTGGGGATCGCGCAGATCATCGTGGGGCAGGATAAAGACATGAACCAGGTATTTCATTCCAGCCTCCTGGCAACCTCCCTGTAGGTCGCGAGGACATCTCCCTTGTCCTCCCTGAAGACATCCTTGTCCAGACTCTCGCCCTCAGGGGTCCACAGCCGCATGGTGTCCGGGCTTATCTCGTCCGCGAGATAAAGCGTGCCTTCCTCGTTCACCCCGAACTCAAACTTCATGTCCACGAGCTCAAGGCCCCTCTCCGCGAAAAGCTTCTTGAGCTCCAACCCGGCGTCCAGGCCTGTCTTTTGAATCTCCTTGAGTTGGTCCTCATCAGCGAGGCCCAGCGCGAGCGCTGTCATGGGGCATATAAGGGGGTCGTGCAGGGAATCATCCTTCAGGGAAAACTCAACCAGGGGAATCGCCAAATGCATGCCCTTCTCAACCCCGTAGCGCTTGCAGAGCGAGCCAGCGGCCCTGAAACGAACGAGAACCTCAAGTGGGATTATCCTGAGCCGGCGCGCCAGGAAGCTGGTGGCGGATAGCTGGCCAAGGAAGTGTGTCCTTATGCCCCTGTCTTCCAGGAACTGGAAGAGCTTGACGGATATGCCGCAGTTCAGCGCGCCCTTGCCCTCAACGGTTGCCTTCTTGACCGCGTCAAACGCGGTAAGGGAGTCCTTGAAGTGGATTATGACCTTGCCTGGCTCGTCGGCCTCGTAGACCTGCTTTGCCTTGCCCTCGTAAAGTAGCTTCATGCTGAAATTATAACGGGCAGGCTAGGGTCTGCGCACCCGCGACAGGACGATCCTCCTGGTTCCGGAGGAACCAGCAATTACTTATTCGCCGAACCCCCCGAACATCAGTGAGGCCGTCACCAGGGGAACGAGCGCGGATGGATTCGGCGCGCCCATGACCTGCCGGCCCTCAATCTGCCAGTCGCCCATCATTGGCGAGTATATGATCTGGCCCTTGATTACCACGCCGATTATAGCGCCTCCGCCCTCGCCTGTAGCCATCGGGATGTTGAACTGGGTGTTGAGAGCTCCTGTTGCCGAGAAGCCGCCGCCCGTGAGTGTGGCGCTGTATCTTGGGTCCGTCAGGAGGCTGTCAAAATCCTGCTCGCCGCGGACCGGGACGAGGTGAAGCCCGTAACCCACGGAACCTATGCCCATGGTTGGATAGATCCAGAACCAGTCTGTTGGCGAGAAGAGCCAGCCTATCTCAAAGAATCCGCCGCCGAGGCTGAGCTCCGCGGTTGCCGAATCGGATTCGGACTTTGAATAGTTGACGCCAAATCCTGAACCTCCCATGAGAAGGTGGCCCATCAGCGCGTAGCCGCCTCCACCCATGACCAGGCCATATGACGAGAGGGGATCGTATCCCTGGGCTTCAAGCCGCGAGCTTACCGATGAATTGTCCCAGAAAGAGGCTCCCGCTGTAAAGCCTCCCATTCCGCCTGCCGCTGAGATGAGTGTTAATATAATCATTTGAACCTCCGAGCCGAAAATTATAGAGCGGCCGCGTGAGCGTCTGCATTATCATTTACCATTATGGTCAGGTTCAGCATATCAATGGACGAGAAGAGCGCGGCCCAGTTGGACGATCTCGTCAGGGAAAGGGGCTACGCGAATCGCTCCGAGGCGGTCAGGGACATGGTCAGGAAAGCGCTACTTGAGGAGAAGTGGGAAAGAGGCGGCGAGGTTATCGGGGTTCTCATCACGGTCTTTGATCACACCAAGAGGCTCGTTCACGAGCGAATGACCGAGGGCTACCACAGGCACCACGATGCTGTGATAACCACCCTCCACCTTCACCTTGATGACCGGAACTGCATGGAGGTATCCGCGATAACTGGCGAGGCTGGCGCGGTAAAGGAGGTCGCGAGGGACATCCTGGCGAGGCCGGGCCTGTCTTTCGGGAAGCTGGTGCCGGTCGCGAGGCCTTTTGACTCAGGATTGTCCCGCGCCAAACACAAACATTAAGCTTATCACCATGTCAGACGATTATGGCTACATAAACGCGCGGATAAGGGCGCGGATGGCCCTGCTTCTCAAACAAGAAGACTATGACAGGCTTCTTTCGGCCGAGGATGAACCAGCCCTGTTCCGCGCGCTCAAGGAAACCCCCTATGGCCCATCTTTGCCAGCGGGGGATCCTGATATCGGCGGCATACTCCTGGGAATAAGGCGTCATCTTGAGAGGACAGTCTCGGATGTCCTGGGTTTCTCCGACGGCCAGCCAGGGGAATTGTTCCGGATAATCCTGGGGCGTTGGGATGTCCAGAACCTCCTCACCCTTCTCAGGGGCAAGGCGCGCGGCCTTCCTGCCGAAAAGATAACCGAAGACCTCGTTCCACTCGGTTCGCTTGACAATACCCGACTCTCGGAGTTGCTGAAGGAAGAAAACCCATCCGGTGTCCTTGACCGGCTCGCCTCCTGGAATATTTCCCTGCCCATCAGGATAACCCGCGAACTGACCAGGTTCGTCAGGAACAACGACCTGGCCTCCGCGGAGTTTTACCTCTACGAGGGATACTTCAGGTGGGCGCAGGAACGCCTCGGCAAAAGAGAGAACCAGGCCGTGGTCCGCGAGTTCCTGGACAGCCTCTCGGATACACGGAACATCGTTGCCGTGCTCATATACCTGAAGAACGGCGTGAAACCCCTTGGCAGGATAAAGTTCCTTCCCGGAGGCAAGCTCAAGCCATATCATCTCAGGAAGCTGGAAAGGTGCGAAACATACGGGGATGCTGTCGCGTTCCTGAGGACAACCCGATACAGGTGGGCGTTTCCCGCGGCGGACACCCCCCTCGCTGAGGCGGAGAGGAGACTTGAGGCCGGGGCATTGCGTTTCGCGCTCTCAAAGAGGATCCACGGCGATCCCCTTGGAATCGGGATAGGGCTCTCTTTCCTCAAAGCCCAGGAGACAGAGGCGATAAACCTCCGGACAATAGCCCTGGGCGTCGCCTATGGCGCTGACAGGAGGGCGATAAGGGAGGCGTTGATAATGTAGGGGCACCCCTATGTGGGTGCCCTGTATCAGGAGAACCATGAAGGGCCGGATATTCTTAATTCACTGGAACGAAAACGAGGCCCACCAGCTCGCAAAACCTTTGAACCCACTTCCTGTATAAAATCCTTCCCAGGCGGAACCGAAGGTCTCTCCTACGCTACGCTTGGAGACTTTCAGTTCGGTAAGGAGAGTTTTCCAACCCCGCAAACAGCCGGGAATCCTCCCCAGATAATGGTTTTAGGTGTAGGGGCACCCCTTGTGGGTGCCCTATCAGGCCCCGTGCCTGCCCAGGGACGAACCCAACCTCATCCCTACATCTCGCACTAGCAGAGGGTTTCCGATTCATGCAGGAAGTGGGTTCAAACCTCACTCCTGGCCCGCGGAAGGGCGCAGAGCGGCCTCATTATCAGTCTTCGGTTTCGCGGATGTGTATCCTATTGAGGAGCCTCGCCGGCCGAGAGAATTCCCTCTGTCCGCCTGCATGAGCGTGTCTCCATCCATGTCATACTTCCACCTCCAGGCCATTGCCCATGCCCTCGCGCTGTCCGCCACGACGATCCAGAGCTTGACCATGAACATGGTATCACCGAACCAGTCAGTGTCATACCGGGACAGGTGATAATCGTTCCGGATGACCAGAAGAGTATTCCCCTCCTTCCTCGTGCTCGCGCTAAGTTTTGTTCGGCATTCCTTCGCGTCAATGCTTATTGTGAGATCCGCGAGGGAGTGCTCTCTGCTGTATTTCGTTTTACCATAAGCGGGAGTCCAAAAGTCAGGGAGATCAAGGTGAATCGTTCCAGAGTTCCTGCAGTAGAGATAACGGTAGGTTTTTACGAGTATGCCGGATTCAAATTTGCTCGCCGTGTCCCAGTAGATCACGGAGGCGGTGTCCTCCTTTTGTTTCCAAGGCCACAGGGCTAGCAGTGTTATGATAAACATATTCATCTTTTCATCACCTCCTTCCGGGCCAGATTAGGCTTTCGCCCGGGCCCCGTATTTCTTCTCTAATCCATGCTTGATTATATAAGGAGAAATCGGATGTTTGTCAAGGGATGAGGGGCAATTTTATCCGTGGACCGGGGTCGCGATGACCCGGTGTCCCGGTTGGCGCGTACGGTTGGGTTGCCCCTATCTGATTGCTATCCTGCCTGACTGGTTCCCTGCTTTCCAGAAATAAACGCCGCGCTCAAGGTTTATCCTGTTCTTTCCTGCTCTGAGTTTCCCGGAGAACGAGAGTCTCCCGTCAGCATTGTAAATCCTTATGTTTGTCTCTTCTGAGGAAATAAACGACGCGCCGCCGGGAAATGGACTGCAGGTTATCCACAAAGACGGATTTGTCCGTTGTTCGTTTTCCTCCTCGTTTTCGTAGAGCGGGGTGCATATCTGGATGCTCGTGACGCTCGGTGTCCCCCGGTCATAGCTCAGGTCTTCGGTTGAATATGTCCAGTCAAACAATTGGGATAGGGTGTATGTTGAGAGCGCTGGTGATGTAGGTGTTGGGCTGAATTCATAGACGCACGCGCCGGGGAAGTTGCCATCGCTCTGGAGAACGAGCATGGCAAAGTCGTATCCACCGGCGGTGTAGCTATCCGTGTAGCCGGCTATAACGAAGCGGCCATCGGGTTTCTGGAAGGAGCTGGTTGCATAATCAACCCCGGTGCCGCCGAACCTCCTTGCCCATTCGGGGTCGCCCGCTGAATTTATCTTCAGGAGCAAGAAGTCATAATAGCCACCCGCGCCCCATCCGCCGGTTCCCCCCGGCACGAGACAGCCGCCGTCGGATGTCTTTGTCAGCGAATGCCAGGCCACATCGTCGTATGCGCCTGAGCCATAGACCCTAGTCCAGAGGATGTCGCCGGTGTTCAGGTCCACCTTAATAAGGATGAGATCAGAAAGCCCGGTGTATCCCGCAACAACCAGGTTTCCATCGTTCAGCTGAGCGAGGGAGTATGCGTGTTCGTTGACCCCGACAGTCCCGTATGCCTTGACCCAGAGGGTATTTCCGAACCTATCAAGCCTTATAACCAGCATATCAAAGTCAGATGAGCCACTTCTTTGGGTGAATCCAGCGACCGCTATTCCACCGTCGGATGTCTGGATGATGCCGTAGGCGTGGTCCTGATAGGTATCCGCGTATTGCTTTGCCCAGACCACATCCCCGTTGGGTGTCAGCTTCATTACAACTATGTCCTGGCCCGTTGGGAACGGGTTGACTATGCCGTGGCCGGCAATGGCAAGGCCGCCATCGGAGAGTTTCGTCATCGTGTGCGCGTAATCCGTGTAGCCGGGGTTTCCGTAGCTCTTTGCCCAAAGCACACCGCCCGAGGAATTCAACTTCAGAAGCACGATGTTGTTCTCCGTGCTCATCGCGTCAACGAACCCATGTCCGGCGACATAATAGCTACCATCAGTTGTCTGGACTATGGGCCACGCGAACTCGTCGTATGCCACCGAGCTCCGAAAATAGGTGTAGGCCCAGCTTATCGCGCCAGCGGAGTCCGTTTTCATCACAAGGAAATCACCGTTGGAGAGGAAGTCTCCTGAGTATCCGCACATGGCGTATCCGTTGTCCTGGGTGCTGATGACCGAGTAGCAGTAATCGTTCCTCGTTGTCCCGTATGACTTGCCGAAGAACCCCTGGTTTTGCGAGATTAAAAGACAAATAATACCAACCATGACAAACCTCCATTACCTGCGTATCTCAGGATACGGAACTTTCTGACACAAATCTGACACAGGATCAGTGTCTCTCATAGAGAATCAGGCTTATCCCCGTGAAATCCCACTGTCGCGAGGGCCGGTATTTCCCCTCAAGCCTTCTCTCAAGCCTTGCCGGAGAAACCTCCCACTCCCTCCCCTTCATTAGCCAGACCCTTTCCCCAGTTAGAGAAATGGCTCCCTGGTCGGTCCAGGGGTGAACGGGGATGAAATCGTTCCCGTAATAATATCCCAGCGCGAGGCCCAGGTTCCCGCTGGCAACATAAACGGGTTCGCCGGGCCCGCGTTTTGCTTTCAGCACCCCAGCCGCGGAGCGAACATCCTCCTTGGCGTATCTGCTGTTGAAGAAGAAGTTACAGACCGAAACGCCCATGAGCGCGAGCATGGCTGTCATAATGCCCCACCTCGCCAGCCTGGCCCCGAATTTCATGATCAGCCAGAGCCAGGCTATTGCCAGGAATATTCCGGAAACAGCGGCGTATCTTGGGTGATAGGTTATGTTGAACCCTGGAACCAGGCTTAGCGATAGGACAACAACCGGTGGCACCAGAGCGCATGTGAGGCAGAAAACGAACCCCCTGTCCCGCAGGCCTTGTCTGATTTTCACCAGTGGCAGTAGGATGATCCCCGCGCCGGCCGCGAGCCAGTGCCACTGGCTCGCGAGGGCCAGAACCCCCTCGGTTCTCAGCTCCCTTATTGACGGCCCGAGGCTGAAGCCGAAGAAATACGGGAACCACCCGTAGATGAAGGCGGCCAGCTCTTCGGCCCAGGTCTTTTTTATGGAGACCGCGTGCGGTGGGTGCGCGAGGGTGTATATTGCCCAGGGCGCGAATAAGGCGAGCGCGAGCGCGGTTGCGACGGTTAGGCCCAGCAGAACCCTTTTCTCCCTCCGGAACATGAGGGCATGCGCCCAGAACGCAACCATGACAAAGGCCATCACATATTGCGACCAGAGGCCGAGCGCGAGAAAGATCCCCCCTATGAACCACCAACGCTTCCTTCGGTCACATCTCAGAAACGCTATGGCTGAAAGAAGCGAAAACAGGATGAGCAGGGAATATGACCTGGCCTCCTGGGAATAGAAAAAGAGCCACGGGCTCAGGGAAACGACCAGCGCGACCAGCGCTCTGCCGAGCCTTGAGAAACCCAATTCCCCTGCGAAAAGATATGCGACAGGCACGGAGAGTGC
>CBFGJU010000349.1:0-7091 GCA_965649155.1 Caldifarciminota bacterium
GGAGAGACCTTCGGTTCCACATGGAAGGTGATTTTGCGCAGGAAGTGGGTTTGAATCAGCTCTTTGTCCGAGCCAGGCTTTCTGGCCTGGGATCAAGGACTCCAACCATATATTTTCCTTGCTATTCTCTCATGCGCCAGGAGAAACCCCCAGGCATGTTCTATCATGTCCTCAAGGCCATACCTGGGCCTCCAGCCGAGCTCGGATCTTATCCGCTCCGATGAAGCGAGCAAAACCGGCGGGTCTCCTGGCCTTCTCCGGCCCATTTCCCAGGGGACACCCTTTCCGGTTACTCTGCTGACGGCCCTGATTACCTCAAGGTTGGAATAGCCCTTTTCCGAGCCAAGGTTGTAGACCCTGGACTGGCCGCCGGAGAGGAGCCACTCAAGCGCGCGAATGTGCGCGTCCGCGAGGTCATCAACATGGATGTAGTCCCTTATGCAGGTGCCGTCAGGGGTTGGATAGTCATCCCCGAAGACAACCAGCTTTTCCCTGAGTCCAATGAGAGCGTGAAGGCAAAGGGGAATGAGGTGGGTTTCGGGCTTGTGCATCTCGCCGAGCCTGCCAGAGGGCGAGGCTCCGGCCGCGTTGAAGTATCTCAGGGAGACATACCTGAGGCCCCTGAGCCGCGAATACCAGCCGAGCGCCCTCTCAACAACGAGCTTTGTCTCGCCATAGACGCTCTCCGGCCGGGTTGGGGAATCCTCGGTTATGGGGACGGTTTCGGGGGTGCCATAGACAGCCGCGGACGATGAGAATATGAACGGGATGCCCTTCTCAAGGGCAAGTTCAAGCAATGTGATGCTTCCGGAGACATTCGTGGCGTAGTAGAGCTCGGGCCTCTCCATTGACTCGCCAACCAGGATCTTGCTCGCGAAGTGCATTATGGCGAGGGGCCTCGCGTCCTCAATCACAGCCGAAAGAAGCGGCTTGTCAGATATGTCCCCTTTTATAAGGTCTCCGGTAACTGCCCAGCCGTGGCCCTCGGACATGTTGTCGTAGATCACGGGATCATAGCCCCTTTGCGAGAGCATGAAGGCAACATGCGAGCCTATGTAGCCAGCGCCGCCAGCAACAAGAACCTTCACGGGCAAATTATAATGGCTGGCCCCTGCTCGGTGCTGGTTTATTTTGCGGGGTTTAGCCCAGGGCCTGAGCTATCTGTGTTTTTGACGAGCAATCAAGGAGAGCTCAGAACGAAAGGTCTTCCCCGAACTCCGAGTAATCCACCATCGTCTCCTCGGTGTAGGATTCAAAACGGGTGTATTCCTTGAGGAAGGTGAGCTTGGTTTTCCCAACCGGACCGTTCCTGTTCTTGCTCACCAGGACCTCAATGGTTTTCTGCTCCACCTGGGACTGGCCATACATCTCCGGCCTGTGCAGGAACATGACTATGTCCGCGTCCTGCTCTATTGAGCCGGATTCCCGTAGGTCAGAGAGCCTCGGAGTGCTGTCGTCGCGCTTTTCCGAGGATCGGGACAACTGCGAGAGAACGAGGATGGGAAGGCTGAGCTCCCTCGCGAGGGCCTTCAGGCTCTGGGAAATCAGGGTAACTTCTATCTGCCGGTTCTCGCTCCTGGGCCCCCTGATCAACTGCATGTAATCAATGGAAATGAGCTTCACGCCCTCATCCCTGACTATCCTGCGTGCCTTTGCCCTTATCTCGGTCAGGGATATGGCCGGCGTGGCGTCAACGAATATGGGTGCCCTCTTCAGTTCAGAAACGGCGTCCGCGAGCTTCGCGAGGTCATCTCTTGAGAGCCTGCCGGTCTGAACCTTCCGGGAATCAACGCGGGAAATCATTGAAAGAAAACGCATTGCCAGCTCCTCAAGGCCAGTCTCAATGGTGAATATGGCCGTGGGAACGCCGGAATCCCCTCCGGAGAGGTGATAGTGAATGTTGAGCATGAAACTGGTCTTCCCGACCGAGGGTCTGGACGCGAGGACGATCATGCTCCCCTCCCTGAAGCCGAGGGTCAGCTCGTCCAGGTCGCGGAAGCCTGTCCTGGCGCCGGGCAGGGCCTTGGGGTCAGAGGGCATGGTCTCTATGCGTTTGAAAACCCTCTCTCCGACCTCGCCGATGTGGACGAACTCCCTCTTTATGCGCCCTTGCCTTATCTCAAATATCTTGTTCTCCGCGAAATCAAGGAGTTCGTCAGCAGGCCTTTCCTCCTTGTAAGCCTCCGCGAGTATGGAATCCGTGACCTCTATGACCTTTCGGTAGACGGATTTCTCCTGGACAAGGGCAGAGTGTTCCCCGATCAGGGATGGGGATATGACCGAATCCATCAGTGAGGATATGTAGGCCCTGCCGCCTATCTGTTCAAGGGCTCCCTCCTTATCCAGCTCGTTGGCCAGGGTCACGGGGTCAATGTTGGTCTTTCTCTCAAAGAGCCTGAGCATGGCCCGGAATATCTTCCGGTGCTCCATCAGGTAGAAATCGTTCTCGTTAAGGGTCTCAATGCCCTCAAGAAAAGCGGATTCCGAAGAGAGCATGGAACCGAGGACGCTCCTTTCGGCTTCCGGTGAAGAGGGCGGTATCCGGGCCATCAGTTCAGTCGCTCCCTGCTATTTGAGATCAACGAATAGGGCCTGACCCGCGCGGCAGTTGACATGAGCGTGTTCTCGCGAGCGAAAGCTTTCCGGTTATCATCAGGAAGCGGAACCCGCGAGCGGTTCAGCCGTGAACCGGGAACCAACGGCAAGGAACCAATTCCCGGTTCCATTTTATCTGCCGAATATGAGGATGCCAGCGGTGACCTGGAGGTAGTTCGGGGTCCCGGCGGAGTTTATTATGCCATACTCGGCCTGGAGCCAGAGGGTGACCTCCTCGGTTATCTCCCTGTGCGCGCCCGCGTCCAGGAAAATGCCCGCGTGCATGCCGCTTAGGTCGTATCCCTCCGCGAAGAACTCGGGCGTCATGTGGACCCCGAAACCAAAGCCTCCGTATGCGTCAAAGGCCCTGCCCCTTGACCGGAAAAACCTCTGCCGGGCCGAGAAGTTCAGCATTGCTCCCATGTTCCCCCCGCCAACATATGCGCCAGCGGTAATAGCGACGGACGCTGGTTCCCAGAAAGAACCTATGGTCATCACTCCACCTCCGCCGCCGCCGAACCCGTCTATGAGACGCGGGGCATACATGCCGCCGGCGTAACCGCCAAAGGCAAACCTTATGGTCTCACCCTTGCCCGGACCTATTATCTCGTCCGATGGCCCGACTGGCTGGTTTCCCTGGGCCATGAGGGGAACAACCAAAGCCAGGCTGATGGTTAAAAGGCTTCTCATCTATCACCTTCCTTCTTGTTCTTATGCGCGATCAGAGTATAACCCAACGCCAGGGCCAGTATCAAGGCTGAAAGAACAGCCGGCCAGTCGCCCAGAATTGTGTATGGAGTAAGCCCCTCAAACAAAGGGACATCCCCTATTATCACTCCCTTCTCAAATAGCCCGGTCTTCCGAACTATCCTGCCCCTGTCATCAACCATGGCGCTTATTCCGGTCTTGCCCGCCCTGATGATGAACCTTCCGGTCTCCGCGGCCCTGAAACGGCCGAGTTGAAAGTGTTCAATCGGGCCCAGGGAGGTGCCGAACCAGCCGTCGTTGGTCAGGTTGAGAAGCACATGCGCGCCGGAAAGGGCCTGTGCTCTTGCCACATCGGGGAAAAGGGACTCGTAGCATATGTAGGGACCCAGAAGGACCGAGTCCATGGCCAGGGGTTTGATCCGGGCGCCCCTGGAGTAGTCGCCAACGCCTATGTCAATCTTCCGGAGGGGGTCCGGCAGGTGTTCCTGGAATGGGTAGTGCTCCCCGAATGGCACCAGGATAACCTTGTCGTAGCGATCCAGGGGCCTTCCCGCGCTGTCCAGGAGGAAAACGGTGTTGTAATAGCGTTTATCCTCCTTGTCCCAGGAGGCCATGACCAGAGGGACGCCGCCTGCCTCCCTTGAAACGAGCATGGCGAGTTCCTGCGCCCTTCCGGAGTATCTCAGGGGCCCGGGGAAGGCTGATTCTGGCAGAACGACCAACCCGACCCCTTCGCCGGACATCCCCTTCGCGAGTGAGGTATAGGCCTCAATGACAGTCTGCCAGCTCTCAAGGAGCAGGTTCGGCTGGATGATGGCGACCCGGAGCGTCCCGACCCTGCGGGTTCCGTTGGGCAGTAGGCCAACGAGGTGAACCGCTATAACGGTTCCAAGGGCCCATAACAGGCTACGCCAGGCCGTGTCCCTGGCCGCGCGATACGCGAGCGCGTTGACCAGGACTATCGCGAGCGAAACGCCAAACGGGCCCCAGAACGCGGCTGTTGACATCAGGAGCGGGTCTCCGAGCGCGGGGGCCCACATTGTCGCCCAGGTGAAGGACAGGTCGCCCATGTGGCAACGGATGTATTCAAGAAGGAGCCAACACGCGGAGAAGCCCGGAGCCATCACCCACGCGGGGGCCACTCTGAGCCGCCTGGCGATCACGCCGGCAAGGCCCCACCAAAGGGCTTGATAGAGGACGAGGAGGGACATGCCCGCCCAGAGTAGCCACCTCGGCACCGGGACATCGGTGAGCATGTTCGGTATCCAGTGTAGGTGAAACAGGTAGAATATGACGCCTGCGGAGAACGCCCAGAGAAAGGCCCGGCCGGCGCTGGAGGCGCTCTCCCAGAGCCAAAGCAGGGGAACCAGGGCCACAAACGCCAGGGGAAAAAACAGGAATGGGATTCCCGAGAGGACGAGGGATGAGAGTCCGACCAGGAAGGCCAGAGGCTTCAGGAGGCCTGGCATAAGCCTCCGAGGGTAATTGCTCATGTTTATCTGGCTCCTCAACGAGGAACCGCCTACTTGATGTCGCTGGTTCTCAGGTAGAGGTTCTTGAGGTCCGGAGGCTCAAAGAGGATGACGGACATCTCGTTAAGCTTTCTAAGGTAGGTCTCTATGACCGCGTAATCCTCCTCGTCATACCTCCTGAACTCCGGGAGGGCCAGCTCCGCGCCCTCTGGCAGGTTGAGATTGGCTCTCGCTATTTTCTCCGCGTCAGCGGGGTTGGCCCTGATGTAGTCAACGGCCATGTTTAGGGCTTTCACGGCCCTCACGGTGGCCTCGCGTCTCAGTCTCATGTTTGGAACGGATGTGAACACAGCCGAGACCGGAAGCCGGCCCCCAGGGGCCAGGTATTTCTCAAGGAAAGCATCCTCAATAACAATGATGTTGTCGGAATCAGCGAGGTATTGCGTTCTCACGGGTTCAAACGCGACCATGGCCTCACACCGGTTGTCTGCGAACGCGGTGGACATCTCGCTTGACGAGAGCGCGACCATCTTCACGCCGGTGGTGTCAACCCCCATTGAAAGAAGTATGGCCGGAACCTCCAGCGCGCACCTGGTGTCCTGCCAGTAGCCTATCCTCTTGCCGGTAAGGTCATTCAGGCTCGCCACGCCAGCGTCCTTCCTTGCCACAAGGGCAGTCGCGGGCCTGTCCGGCGTCCCGAAAACGGAATAGACAACCCTGAAATTGGCCAGGCCGGTATCAGCCTTGCCTATCAGGGCATCCCAGGGGAAACCGAGGCCAAGAATGACGGTTCCCCTCCTGATCATGGCTACTTCATCTCCCACCCTTACGACCTCCTCGGCCTTGATAACAACCCCGACAGAATCAAAGAAGCCCTTTTCCTGGGCAACCCAGTATGGCAGAGCAGAGATGTCCCGCATGAAATAGACCCTGGCCTCCTCAGGACCCTTTCTGATCCTGCCGGGAAGCCAGAGTATGACGATCAAAATGCCTATGAGTATCAGGTTCACGACAATAAGAATGCGCGTTATGGCCTTCTGGCTCATTCAAGCCTCCTTTATCTGCCCGAATATTATAAGAGAAACGGGGAAAGAGGATCAACGCCGGAACAAGCTGAGACCCCGCAACTCAGGGGTTCTGCGCGGGCACCCAGGATAGAAAGCCTGGCCCGGACAGGGAGCTGATATGAGGCTGTTACCTTTCAGCCTCGCGTTCCTATCCTTATATTCCCTCTTTTCCCTCATCGTCCACCTACCTTTTCTCAGATAGAGCTAAACTATAACATGTGGGAAGGAGTCAAGTGCAAAATGCCTTTGTAAAGTCCTCTCTCCAGACAGGGATTTCCGAGATTCGGCCTCAAAATTTCCAGATAAAACAAGCAGGGCCCTGGCCTGTGATCCTTCACCCCCTGGCATGAAGGGTGGCGGATGGCTCAACGGGAGGTGTTTGTTTTGTCTGGCCGAGGATTATCTGACTATCCTCAGGGTCTTCATCCCTCCCTGATACCTGAGAACAGCGAGATAAACGCCCCTGGCCTCAAGCTCAGGGATAAAGGTGTGGCCGCCCTGACCGAGAACCCCCTCATAAAGCCTCTGAACGAGCTTCCCTGAGGCGTCGTAGAGGCTCAGGGAGACCTGGGCCTCACGGGGCATGAAAAGGTAAAGCCCCTTGGCCTGGGGCCTGAAAACGAGGGAACCGGGCCCATAGCTCTCCTCTATTAAGGTGCCACAACCCGTAGCGTTGGCAGGGTCATCTATGGCAAAGACCCGGTAGTCCTGGGCATTGGGGTCCTGTGTTCCCGTGATTATCTCTATACAGCCATCCCCGTCTATGTCTCCGGCAAAAGGGGAGTGGACATCAAGGGCTAGGCCTATCTTCCAGGCCAGAGAGCCATCCTCAGCGTTCAGGCAATAGAGGGTGTCAGTGTTCCTCTGCGAAACCAGGAACTCAAGCCTGCCATCGCCATCAACATCCGCTAAGGCCCCTGGAAGGTGAACATAGGAAGGGAAGGGTGACGCCCACTTCTGGGTTCCGTCTGAGCCGCGGAGGCAATAGACCCTGTTGTCATATGAGCCTATCACAATCTCGGTCTGTCCATCGCCATCCACATCAGCTATGGCTGGGGAGGAATGCACATAACTCCCTGTCGTGGACGCCCACTTATAGGTTCCGTCTGAGCCGCGGAGGCAATAGACCTTGTTGTCGTGGGAGCCTATCACAACCTCGGTCTGGCCATCGCCATCCACATCAGCTATGGCTGGGGAGGAATGCACATAACTCCCTGTCGTGGACGCCCACTTATAGGTTCCGTCTGAG
>CBFGJU010000350.1:0-1594 GCA_965649155.1 Caldifarciminota bacterium
GGGTCCTTGCTTGATGAACGGGCCTTCAGGGTTTTGCCCTTGACCTTGACTATGAACTCCCCCGTGTAGATTCCCCTCTGCTCTTCCAGCACGAGCTCGGTGTGGATTATGTTCTTGGAGAAGCGGTCCAGCTTCGCAAAACGCTTCTCGGTGTATTCCTTCAGGGATGGCGTCAGCTCAAGGTTTTTTGTGCGGATGGTCAAGGTCATGTCTCTTGCCTCCTTGCGGGGGAAATTATAAGGGTAGGCCGAGCCGCGGCGCAATGCGTGGTCGCGGGTCTCGGATATGGCTCGTCCGCTTTTCCGCCGAATGAATCCGGGCTAGTCACCAATCGCATCCGGTTAGAAGGAAGCGCGCTCCCGCAATTGTCCCCAGCGCGGTAAGCGTTGAGCAATATACACTCCCCAGGCACCTTATATTTCCGCCCGCGGCCGATGGCTAATCATTCAAGACCAGGTGTCCCTAGTCCCCCCAGCTCCCCACGGTTGCCCTGACAAACGAGGCGCGCATAATGTCCTCCTCCAGGTCTTCCAGCTCGTTGCCGGCCACAGCCTGCATGTGATTTCTTCCGGAAAGGAAAAAGAGAGCGTTCATCTCCCGGAGGGGAAGCGGTTCCAGCGCGTCAGTGGCAACCCCGAGCCGCACCCATGACAGCATGTCCGCGAGCTCCTCGTAGCCCATTATCCTGGCAACCCTCAGCGTGGCGAGAGACCTTATGGCCCTGTCCTCCACCAAGGCCTCAGCGGACGCCAGGAGGGCAGACCTCGCCTCTTTTTCCTGATCAACAATAAAAAGCATTATCTCGTAGAAGGAGTCCTGGGCATCTGTTGGTCTTGCCCCGGGCCCCGGCCTGTATGTTATGTTAACCAGACAGCCGTGCGGCTTTGGCCAACCCCTGAGGAACCCATCTGTTTTTACCCCAGCTTTTTCAAGGCTCTCGCGCAGGGGGGCCAGCTCGTCTGTGTGGGTCATGCCGGGAAGGTGCGCCAGTGCCCTGAAGCACAGGCCCGAACCTACTTCCTCAAGGTTCGGGTTCAGGAAACCCAGGTCGCGGTCATAGGCAAACTCTACAGCGTGTCCCGCTGACTCAACGGCATCCATGCACCTCTGGAAAACTGACTCGTTCAGCGCCCCTGCGGAATAAGAATAGAACCTCAGGGCCTCTCTTGGCCCCAGGCTCGCGTGCAGTCCGCTCCCCGCGGGAAACAGTATGGAGGCACCCTTCAGGTATGGATATTTTTCCCAGATAACCCCGCTGGTTTGTCTGGCCAGCTCGGAGAGCCTCGCGCCTGGCCCGAAAACCGTGGCAATTGCCCTGGCGACAGCCTTTTTTTGTTTTCCCTTGCCCATGCCGGCCTTGTGCCAGAACCGGCCATCAGCCAGGGAGCGCGAGACCTCCACGCCGGAATATATTATGGTCTCCGGATAAAGACCGGTGGCTGAAAGCCACTCTGGCTTTTCCTCCGCGACCCTGCGCGTTTCTTTCATTTCACCAGACGTTTTCTCAATCCCTCTATTTCGTCACGGAGCGTTGCGGCGCGTTCATAGTCCTCTTGGTCCAGCGCTAGCCTCAGATCCTCGTGCAGTTCCTCAA
>CBFGJU010000350.1:1604-7013 GCA_965649155.1 Caldifarciminota bacterium
CGCCGGACGATTTCCCGGGACTCCGGATCCTTAAGGTATGGTTCTCCGGTATAAGTGAACGGGCCAAATCTTGAGCCGAGGAATGACTGTATCTCTTTCCTGAAGAACAAAAAGCACTGAGGACACCCGGCCCTGCCCCTCAGGATCTCCGCTTTAGTCGTGCCACAGCTCGGGCACCTTTTTTCCGCCATAACAATTCCCTGGCACCCTCGGCTATGCCCTGGCTGTCCAGACCTATCATCCTGAGAAGCTCATCCCTTGTTCCGTGGGTGATGAAACGGTCCGGAATGCCGAGGCGCCTCAGCCTTATTTTCTCAAGAAGCGCCTTTTCCTCAAGAAACTCTACGATTCCAGCGCCAAAACCCCCTGCCAGAACACCCTCCTCCACCGTTAGCCACGCGCTGGGGCCGCCCTCCGCGAGGGCCATGAGCAGATCCTCGTCCATTGGTTTTATGAACCTGGCATTTATGACCTCGGCAGATACGCCGTCCTTTTCAAGCTCTCCGGCCGCGGTCAGGGCAGGATAAACCATGGAGCCGGTTGCTATTATGGCGAGGTCAGAGCCTGGTTTCAGTATTTCCCAGCTCCCTATGGGTATGAGTTCCGGCTCTTCCTTTATGTTAACTCCAGGGCCAGAACCCCTTGGGTATCGGACGGATATCGGCCCCTGGTCATGGTGAGTCATGGTCCATACCATGTCCGCGAGCTCATCCTCGTCCTTCGGTGCCATGACCACCATTTCCGGAATCATCCGCATGTATGCTATGTCAAATGTTCCGTGGTGGGTTGGGCCATCATCCCCTACCAGGCCTGCCCTGTCAAGAGCGAACCGGACCGGCGCCTTCTGTAACGCTACATCGTGGATTATCTGGTCAAACGCCCTCTGAAGGAAGGTTGAGTATATCGTGCAGAACGGGACCAGGCCAGACATCGCCATGGCCGCGGAGAAGGTGACCGCGTGCTGTTCGGCTATCCCGACATCAAAGAGCCTCTCGGGGAAACGCTCCCTGAAACCAGCGAGGCCCGTGCCGAGGCACATTGCCGCTGTTATCGCGACCACCCTTTCGTCCTGTTCGGCCGCGCGGACAACAGCATCGCCATATACCTGGGAATACGGGGGTGAGCCCGGTTTCTTGACCGGTTCGCCTGTCTCCTTGATAAAGGGCCCTATGCCGTGGAACTGCTCCGGATTCCTCATCGCGGGCCCGTAGCCCCTCCCCTTCTGGGTTATGACATGAACGACCACAGGGCCGTCCGTGAAATACTTAACATGCTCAAGTATGTCAATAAGCTGGTCAATGTCGTGGCCTCCAACGGGGCCGAAATACCTCCACCCGAGCTCCTCAAATATGACCGTGGGGATCATCAGGTTCTTAAGTGATTCCTTCATCTTCCACGCGACGGTCTTTGCCTTTCTGGTCACGGGGTTATCCGGTATGGACGCGAGCAATTCCTTTATGTCCTCCTTGACCTTGTTGTAGAGTTTGTTGCTGGAGAGCTTTGCCAGGTAGTTTGATAACCCGCCAACATTCTCCGCTATGGAACGCTCGTTGTCATTGAGGATGAGGGTCATCCTCTTTTTCAGGTGGCCCCCGTGGTTCAGCGCCTCTATTGCCATGCCGCCGGTCAGAGCGCCGTCTCCAACCACCGCTATGACATTGTAGTCCTCGCCTGCCATGTCCCTCGCTATTGCCATGCCCAGCGCGGCGGATATAGCGGTGGAGGCGTGGCCAGTCCCGAATGGGTCATGAGGGCTTTCGGATGGCTTCGTGAAGCCGGAAAGCCCGTTTAATTGTCTCAGGGTGTGAAATCGCTCCTTCCTGCCGGTCAGGAGCTTGTGCGCGTAGGACTGGTGACCGACATCCCAGATTATCCTGTCCCGCGGGCTATCGTATATGTAGTGGAGGGCTATGGTGAGCTCAACCACCCCCAGACTCGGCCCCAGGTGCCCCCCGTTCCTTGATGTAGTATCTATAAGGATCTCCCGTATTTCCCCCGCGAGCTCGTAGAGCTCCTTTACGCTGAGGTCTTTTATGTCCTTGGGAGAGTTTATCCTTTCAAGAAGGCTCACAACAAAATTATAAGTCCGGAGGGTGTGTGGGGGCAAGCCGCGGCGCCCTGATCTGACCCACCCTTGATACCCTCCAAACCCTTATCACAATTACGAAAGCTCGGATCCCCAGTTGGCCCAAGGACTTAACTTAGATTTTCTGAATTGACAAGGTTTATAATATGCCCCGGCCTCTGGAAAGAGAAAAGGCCGGGGGAGGTAAATATGACCTTCCTGAGCGAAAAGCTTAAAGCTATTCTCTGTGCCGTGGGCGTATTCGGTGGGTTGAAATCCATCCGGCCCATCCTCCATAATTTACCAATCGTGGTTCAAGGGAACCGGGTGAGAATCCCGGGCTGTCCCCGCAGCCGTGACCGGTAAGGGGCCCCTCAGGATGCCACTGGGAGGAAAGGCAGGTTCCAAGGCCTGCCCTGAGATACCTCAGAGGTGAAAGCCGTCCTCCCGGGAAGGCGAGAGGCTGATGGCCGGAAGCCGGAAAACCTTGCCCGAAAAACCTGGAGCCTCCGGGGAAAGGGGCAAATGCAGAAAGGTTCATCTTCCCCCAATGGCTCCCCATAGAGAGATATGGGGATTTTGCTTACAGCTTTTGCCACCGCGGATAGCGTCCCGGCCGCGGATTCACTGCCGGTTTACCAGGCCCACGAGGTCATCGCTATAGCCACCCTTCCGGGTGCGAGGGCAGAGACCCTCTCGCTATGTGATGATCCAGGTGTTGCTCTCCGCCACATAGGAATCCACGACTACGGTGTCATGGTAACCCCCGGATTTTCGGGTCTTCCCTCGCGCCACACCAGCGTTCTCATCCAGGGCATCCCCGTCAACTCTCCCGCGACCGGTTCGGTTGACCTATCCCTGCTCCCCATGCCCCTTCTGACTCGCGGCCTCGCGACGCTTTCCGGAAGGCCAGAGCTCGCGCTCTGGCTCCCGGCAGTTCCAGAGATCAGGCTGTTTGCGGGCGGTTTTGGCCTCGCAGGCGCGGCCGGATTCGTCCGGGGTGGGCCGGGTCTGCTGGGACTATCTTTCAGGCGCGCGGACAACTGCTATCCCTACGAGGATGAGTTCGGCAGGGACGCGGTGAGGACGAATTCGGATGAGAATCAGATCGGTATTTCGGGACTTTTATGCGGAAACGGTTTATCAGCTTTCCTGCTGGCGAGCGCGACGGAAAGAGGTTCTCCAGGCCCCATAGGCTCGCCAACCCCTTCTGCCCGGCTCTCTGACACCCTCGTCCTCGCGTCCGCTGGCTTCGGGTTCCTGAGCCTCTATGGTGTCAGGGAGGCCCTGGCCTATTCGGATGCCAATATGTTCTCCAGGAACATATCAACCAACATTGGGATCTCCTCCTCAGCCGAGCCATTGGTTCTTGAGCTTTCCCGTGCCTCAGCGCTCGGGGTGCGAGTCTATTCCGCGAAGGCTCTGGCTATTATGGGTGGAAGAAGCTGGTTCTGTCGGGCCGGAGCCTTTGCCTGGGTCGGGCCTCGCTCCTCCCTCGCTTTTCCCCTGGCCGAGGCCGGCCTTCATTTCTCTCGCCTCCGGGCTGTGGCATTTTGCAACTCGGTTCCTCCTGCCATGAACGACATGGCCTGGCCGGACGACGGGTTTTCGGTTGGCAATCCCACGCTCAGGCCGGAGAGGATGTGGGGCGCGGAGCTCGGCCTTGAGTTTGATGTAGCGAGGGCGTGGCTTTCCTGCAGGTTTGTTGATGACTACATAGCCTGGGTTCCGGGTGACAGGTGGACTCCCGTGAACCTCCAGGGAGTCCTTTCTCCTGAGACCGGAGCTTCCCTGAGCTTCGGCTTTCTTGAGGCCAGCGGCTCCTGGAACCCTGTTCGGTGGCAGGGTAGGCGCGTTGCCGGTGTTCCGGATCTCCGCGGACGGGCAACCTTTTTCGCGGGGCCGGCCTGGTTCTCGCTTGATTACGCAGGTCCGCGGGCCACGACCCCCGGCGCCGCGAGGGAACTGCCGGGTTTTACGATGCTGGACGCGGGCCTTTCCCTTTCAAAAGGTAGATTTGTTTTTGCGCTGTCGCTTCTCAACCTGCTTGACCAGACGCCCCAGCAGATAGCCGGTTATCCCCTTGCGGGGAGAAACTTCAGGATTGAAATCTCATGGAGGTAAGCATCATGAAAAGACTTTTCTGCGCGAGCGTGGCATGTCTGGCCCTCTCCTGCCACAGACAGGAGCCCGAGGGCCTATCCGCATACTCCATATACATCGTTGAGGACATGGCCGAGGCCATAGCGGTTTATCTGCCCTTATCGGACAGCCTGCTTGATCCTGTTCCGGCCGGCGCAACCCCGAATTTCCTCTTCTCCGGTGGCAATCGCCTTTACCTGGTGAACTCGGGCTTCTCCGGCTCGCCATCGGTCATGATCTACGAGCCGACAGCGCCACCCTCCTTCGTATCTGCCATACCCATGCCCCCTGGTTCCAACCCCTATGCGGGCGCGTTCCTGGATGGCAGGGTCTATGTGTCCGGTTTCGCCTCTGACAAGCTATACATAATTGAGGGAACCGCCATAGTTGATTCCGTGCCTGTTGGCAAGGCCCCTGAGGGCGTCATGGCCTTTGGCGGCCGGATATACATTGTCTGCTCCGGCTATGATCTCCCCACCTACACATTTGGCCCGGGTTCCCTTTATCGCTATGACCCGGGATCAGGCCAGATGGACTCGGTCTCGCTTGGTCTGAACCCCCAGTTCTGCGCGGTTGACAACGGGGGCCTTATTCACATCCTCGTGACAGGAGATTATCCAGACTACGGCGGAACGACATGGGGAAAGGTTGTTGTTGTTGATCCCGGTAGCCTAGCGGTCTTGGACTCCGTTATCCTTACCGGCCACAGCCCCGGCGCCATTGCCATCCTTGGGGATTGGGGATACGCGGTCGGTTGGGACGGCGTTCTCCTGGCCTATGGCATTCCGAGCATGACCCTGATGGACAGCCTGGCTCTCGGCCAGGGCATAATGGGCCTCGCGGCCGAACCGGAGGGACTCTGGCTGACCAGGTGGTCAAACACCGATGAGAACTGGCTCTATCTGGTCCAGGGGCTTTCGTTGTCGGACAGCATAGCGCTCGGCCAGGGCGTCGGAGCAAAGGCCGTCCTTCCCTGGGTTGAATCAGCGGTCGCCTGTTTCGTGCCGACCGGCTTCGGATTCCGCAGGTTTTAACCGATAGAGAAACAGCTCTCTGATCGGTTCGGGCCTTCCGGTTTTGCTGGAGACCACATATCCACTGAAAGAGACCCTGCGAACCACCTCAGCCCCGGCGGCCATCTCGGATATCCAACCTGATTCATCCCTGTCGGTTAGGATGAGGAAACCCGGCGAGAGCGAATC
>CBFGJU010000351.1:0-6980 GCA_965649155.1 Caldifarciminota bacterium
GCCAAGGGAACCGTGTATCTCTATTACCCCTCAAAGGCTCATCTTCTCCTCGCTTGCGTCAAGGAGATGATGGACGCGCTTGCCTGTGGAATGCGTAATATGCTTGACGAATACGAGGGCAAGGATGTTTCGCCCGTGGAGATAATAAGACGCGCCATAGGCATTTACCTGGATCACCTGAACAAGAACAAGGAAATGCTCGTTACTGCCGTGAGGGAAGGGGAGACATCTGCCATGGAGATAGGCGGCGAGGAGCTGCGGAGGGAGATACTCGGACACATCTGGGGATACACGGGCTATGTGTCCGCGGCCCTTGAGAGGGGAATGAGATCCGGCGTCATCAAGAAGGGAAACCCGCTGATAATGGCCCTGGGCCTTATTGGCGTGGCGCAGAACATCACCATGTATCACCTGTATAACGACCCGGACAAAGACCTTACCGAGCTCCTTGATGACATAGTTGAGCTCGTCAAGAACATGATCCTTGAAAAGCGAGATTGAAAATGAACCGTTTCTTCGTCAACGCTTTTTTGCTTGTCGGATGGTTGGCCGCTGATACCCTCAGGCTGAATGAGGAATCCGCGGTCCAGGCCGCGCTTTCCGGAAGCCCGGAGCTGGCCATATACCGGGCAAAGATAAACGAGGCCCAGGCCAGGCTAAACCAGGCCAGGGCACCCTTCATGCCCCAGCTCTCGCTATCGGCTGGCTACACATATCTATCGTATGTCCAGGAGATGGAGATGATAGTCCCGAACTTTGACAGCCTTCCAAAGATACTCCTGGACACTATAACCATGCAGTTCGGCCGGCACAACAACTACAAGGCAGAGGCGAAACTCAGCCAGGTAATCTTCTCCTGGGGCAGGGTCTGGAACTCATACCAGATGGCAAAGGAAGGCCTGAGGGCCGCGGAGCTCAGCCTCAAAGCCAAAGAGGCAGAGGTTTCCGGGAAGGCGAGGAGCGCTTTCTGGGGCGCGCTGGTGGCCAGGGAATACTGGGATCTCGCGAATGAGAGCGCTTCCAACCTTGAGGAGCACTACCGAGATGCAGAAAAAAGGTACAGGGCCGGCGTGACGCCGGAGTTTGAGCTTCTGCAGGCTGAGGTCAAGTGGCGAAACTTCCTTCCTCAGGTGGCCGACGCGGAGAAGGCATACCGGGACGCGCTGGACGGCCTCAAGTTGCTCCTGGGAATCCCTCAGGAAACCGAGCTGATCCTTGAGGGAAATCCCGATTTCTCCGAGCCAGAGCTTGATGATTCGGCACTGGTTGCCCTGGCCCTGGAGAGGAGGCCGGAGCTCGCTTCCCTGGACGAACAAGCCGCGGCCCTATCGCGGCTGGCCGCGATACAGTCCTCCGGGGACAAACCGCAGGTAGTGGCTTTCGCAGGATACTCATACCAGAGGCCCTATGGCTTTGAGGACGATTGGGGAGGCACCTGGAGCGCTGGCCTGGGTATCTCCTGGAACCTATTTGATGGCCTCGCGTCCAGGGGAAAATCTTCGGAGGCAAAGGCCCAGAGGGAGCAGATTATCCTTTCCCGGAATCTCCAAGCCGAGGCCATAAAGAACGAGGTAAGGACAGCCCTGCGCGGTCTGCATGAGGCGTGGGAGAAGCTGAAGTCAGCCGAGTCAACCGTTGCCCTGGCTGAGCGCGGACTCTCCATAGCTAAGGTACAGAAAGAAGGGGGTGTCGCGACCCGGCTGGCGCTTTATGACGCCGAACTCAACCTTTATCAGGCCAGGACAAACCTCCTGGCGAGCCAGATGGGCTATGTGGCATCTGTGGCCGCGCTGGAGAAAGCGGTCGGAGTTCCCATGTCCGAACTTCCAAAGAAGGAGAAGAAAGATGAAGGTAAATAAGATTCGTCTCTCGTCAGAAACAAAAAACAAAAACCAGACCCTCTTTTGGTCTGGAAAAAGAACCCCTGCGGCAATCGCCTTGACCCTGATCGCGATCCTCCCCATGATAGGCTGTGGTCGCAAGGGTTCCTCAGATGGAATCGGAAAGGAAAAGATGGTAATTGGGGCCAGTCTGGTCAAGAGGGGAACCATAACCAGGAGCGTGGAGCTCTTTGGCAGGGTCTCCGGCGCGGATGAGGCCCAGGTCTATTCCGAGTTCCCAGGAAAGATCCGTTACGCCGTGAGAGAGGGCCAGAAGGTCTCCCGCGGCCAGACCGTAGCCTACATTGACCGGAGTCTCCCCGGAGTTGATTACCAGCCATATCCGGTCAGGGCGCCGGTCTCTGGAACCGTTGCCTTTGTCTATCTGAAGGATGGCTCCATGATTGACACCAGGACTCCACTAGCTCTGATCAGCGGCCAGGGCAAGGTTGAGATAAGCCTTGATGTGCCTGCATCGGTCCTCTCTCGGATGAAGCCGGGCACAGATGCCTTTGTCCTTTTGCCGGATGATACCCTCAGGGGACGGATAGAGAGCGTCTCCGCCGCGGTCAATCCCCTTTCCGGAGCCGGCCAGGCAAAACTGAGGCTCCAGGATTCAAAAGGAAAGCTGGTCTCCGGCATGGTTGTGAGGTGCGTGTCCGAGATCCAGAGAAAGGAAGGAGTCCTGATGGTCCCTGTTGAGGCCGTGGTTGACAGGGATGGCAGATACCTGGTTTTCGTCATAAAGGACGGCGTGGCCCGTGAGGTCGCGGTTGAGCTCGGGATAAGAGGCGATGGAATGGTTGAGGTATCGGGCCAGCTTTCCGAAGGAGACACCATAGCCGCCTCCGGGGCGCTGGGACTCGCTGATGGCGTCGCGGTGGAGGTGATGAAATGAGAAGCCTGGTAAAATTCTCGGTGGGCCACCCGGTCACCATAACCATGCTCGTGGGCATTTTCGTGGTCATGGGGATACTATCCCTGTCCAGGATGGGGCAGGACCTCATGCCTGACATATCCTTCCCAACCGTCACGGTAGTTACCCAATACGCCGGCGCGTCCCCAGAGGAGGTTGAAAAGCTGGTAACCCAGCCGGTTGAGGGCGCGTGCGCTCTGGTGACCGGAGTCCAGAAGGTAAGCTCGGTCTCAGCAGAAGGGGTTTCAACCGTTACCCTTGAGTTTGAATGGGGAATGGACATTGATGTGGCTTCTCAGGATATCAGGGAGAAGCTTGGCATAATTGAGAAATACCTCCCGGATGAGGCCGAGCGCCCCGCTGTCTACAAGTTTGATCCCTCCATGATGCCCGCGGTTGAATACGCGCTTTACTCGGATAAGTTCACCCAGTCCCAGCTCAAGGATATTGCTGAGGATATGATAAAACCGCGGCTTGAGAGGCTGGAGGGCGTCGCTTCCCTCCTGGTGGTCGGGGTTGAAGACCAGGAGATAATCGTGGATGCCGACATGGCAAAGCTCCACGACCTGGGCCTTTCCCTCGGCGAGGTCATAAATGTCCTTCGTGGTCAGAACCTCAATCTTCCCGCGGGCCATTACATCGTGGGACCCAAGGAATATCTGATAAGGGCTGTTGGTGAGGTCTCCGAGCCACAGGAATTGCTTGATGTTCCTGTCGGTTTCACCAAGTCCGGCAGGCCTGTGCGTCTGTCCGAGATTGCCAGGGTCTGGACCGGCATCAGGGAACAGAGGGGATACTATGAAATAGAAGGCAAACCTGGAATCCTCCTCATTGTCAGAAAGCAGTCCGGGTCCAACACCGTCCAGGTCGCGGACAGGGTGAAAAAGGAGATGGAAGCCATAAAACCACTCCTTCCCCAGGGCATAGAGATGGCCATTGTCATGGACATGAGCGAGGCCGTCAAAGCGAACAACAGAAACACCTTTGATACCGCGTGGCAGGGAATGCTCCTTGCGGCCCTCATTGTCTTCCTGTTTCTCTTCAACTGGAGACCGACCCTAATAATCTCCCTCGCCATTCCCCTTTCGGTCTTCGCTACCTTTATCGTTCTCCACTGGCGCGGGGATACCCTCAACATGATGACCCTGGGCGGGATAACCCTGGCGGTCGGGATGCTCGTTGACAACGCGGTCGTGGTCATAGAGAACATGTTCAGACACGCGGAGATGGGCAAGGACAGCGCCGCCGCGGCAGTTGATGGTGCCTCAGAGGTCGGCCTCGCGATAACAGCTTCCACGGTCACAAACATCATCGTTTTCCTGCCCCTCATATACTCCGGTGGTGTTGTTGGCGAGATAATGAAATCCCTGGCTTTCACGGTGGTCATCACCATGCTCATGTCCCTGGTCGTCGCTATAACCATCATCCCCAGCTACGCGGCGAAGCTTTTCAGGGCCGAGAAGAAAAGCAGATTGGCCCAGTGGTTCAACCCCATCTCCAGGATATACAGGTTCCTTTTGGAACTGACCCTGATGCACAGGATCACCGCCACCATAGCCACCCTTGCGTTGGTAGCCGCGTCAGCCCTCGTTTTCCTCAAGCTCGGCGGCGAGTTCATGCCCATGATGGACATGCAGTTCATGCCCATAGAGGTTGAGTTGCCGCCCGGAACCCCCGCGGACGCGACCAGGGCATATCTCGCTGAGGCCACGAGGATAACCAAGGAATATCCTGATGTTGAGATAGTCTCCACGATGGTCGGTTCCGGTGGTTTCATGTCCGCTTTTGGCGCGACCGCTGATATCAACCAGGGAACGCTTTTTCTCGTGATGAAACCCGCGGAGCAGAGGAAGAGATACGCGACCGATGTCGCGCGGGAGATAATAGAAAGATTGCCGCCATACTACGGCGCGAATGCCGTCGTTTCCAACTACCAGTCTCAGATGCTTGCCGGCGGGATGCCCATTGAGATACACATATACGGCCCCGATGTCAATGTCCTGGCGAGGCTCGGCCAGGAGGTCGTAGAGAGGATAAAGGAAATACCCGGCATAATCAGTCCTGATGTGTCGGTTGAGCTGGCGAAGCCCGAGATGAAGGTCATGGTTGACAAGGAGCGCGCCGCATACTATGGTCTTACAGCCTACCAGATCGTTTCCGAGATAGAGGCCCTCACCCTTGGAAAGGTCGCGAGCAGGATGGAGGTTGGCGGAGACCAGCTCAACATCGTTGTCCGGGCTGATAGCCTTGATCGCACTCGTCTTGACAACGCTTGGATAAAATCCCCGACCGGCGCGCTCGTTCCTCTTTCTGAGCTGGCAACCATAGCCCCCGGAACCGGACCAACCAGGATAAACAGGGAGAATCAGGTCAGGTTCATAAAGGTCACCGCTGACAAAAAGGGCCGCAGTCTCCAGGAGGTCAACCGTGATGTGGCAAAAGCACTTTCGGATTTCAGGGTGCCGCCGGGCTATACCTGGGAGATGGCCGGGGAGTCCCAGCGCATGGCCGACATGATGCGTCAGATGTTCTGGGTTATCCTGGCCGCGGTCATCCTCACATACATGATCATGGCCGCGCTTTTTGAATCGTTCAGGAGGCCCCTGGTCGTCATGTTCACCGTTCCCCTGGCATTCATCGGTTCGGCTTTCGCGCTCTGGCTTTCCGGGATGACCATATCCATGGTCTCACTGATGGGCCTCCTCATAGTCTTTGGTGTGGTTGTCAACAACGCCATAGTCATGATAGACCTGATTGACCAGCTCCGGGCCAGAGGAATGGAGCCTTACAAGGCTGTTGTTGATGGTGCTGTCCTTCGCCTCAGGCCCATCATGATAACCGCGCTGACGACCGTTTTCGGCCTCGCGCCAATGGCCTTTATGAGAACCAGGGGCTGGGAGATGCGCGCGCCCACAGCCATAGCCCTGATGGGCGGTCTCGTCACCGGCACTTTCGTCACCCTGCTTGTCATACCGGTTGTCTACACCTGGTTTGAGGGAATAAGGACTAAGCGAAAGACAGAGGGTAAGGCCGATCGCCTCGCCTCCGGCTGACCGAATCAACGGGCCGGCAACGATCCTTTGAAACCAGTCCCGGCCTGCTTCGGGTCCAATCCGGCTGAGGATTGCGTGATTGCCCCCGCGGGAACACGCGCATTAAAATATGAGCCTTCCGGCGGCGTAGCCAAGAGGTAAGGCGACGGTTTGCAAAACCGTTATACCCCGGTTCAATTCCGGGCGCCGCCTCCTGTTCTCCCAGGAAAGGATCGCCTGATCGTGAGATCAAAAGCCTAAGTGGACTATTCCGAGCGGAATGGCCTGTGAAATCCGGGTTCTCCATTCTGTTTTTCCTGGGGACCCCGAAACAGAACCCCTATGAAGGTCATCGCTTTCTCCGGTAGCCCGAGGAGGGAAGGCAGGACCGCGGCCCTGCTTTCCGAACTCCTTTCCGCGGCTTCCGAAACAGGTGCTGAGACCGAGCTCGTCCACCTGATTGACACACCCATCAGGAATTGCCTCGGTTGCTACTCCGACGATCCGGATGACTGCGACCTTTCCCGTTGCACGAGGGGCGAGCTCGCGGACGCCATGGCCGGTCTCTTCCAGAAGATCATATGGGCTGATGCTGTTGTTATAGGCTCCCCTGTTTATTGGTATAGCGTTTCTGGCCTGACAAAGACCTTCATAGACAGGCTAACACCCCTTGAGAACAAGGAAAAATACCTTGATGGAAAGCCCTGCGGACTGCTCGCTGTCGCGGAAGACGAAGGGTCGGTCGCCGCGTTCGCTCCCATAGCGGTCGCGATGAGCTGGATGGGATTCGTCATTCCTCCCTACGGGATTGTCTATGACAACACGATAAACGCCGATGAGGCCCTGGAGGACGCCAGGCGTCTCGGCAGGAACCTGGCCTGGCTATGCGCCAGACTCAAGGATTATAATTTCCGCGATGGCGAGGCAATGCGACCAGAAGAGTAATCTTGGTTTTTGCACCTGCACCTATGAGCCGTGCTCCCGAAAGGGGCTTTGTTGCGAGTGCATCAGGTATCACAGGGCGATGGGCGAATTGCCCGGTTGTTTCTTTCCCCCGGACGCAGAGAGAACCTATGACAGGTCCATAGAATACTTCCTCAAGGTTCACCTGAAACGCTCTGGTTCCCTGTAGATCAAAATGAGGGGCTTTTT
>CBFGJU010000352.1:0-6953 GCA_965649155.1 Caldifarciminota bacterium
CGTGATTAGCTCTGCAGGGGTGATGTCAAACGCGTGGTTCAGGGCACGGGTGTTTTGCGGCGCTATCCTGATTCCGTTAACCGAGAGAACCTCTTCCTCTGGTCGTTCCTCAATCGTTACCGATTTTCCATCGGGGGTTCGTGGATCAAAACTGCTGGTCGGCGCGACAACATAGAAGGGAACCCCGAAGTGTTTCGCGGATACCGCGAGCGAGAGAGTCCCGATCTTGTTCGCCACATCACCGTTGGCCGCGACCCTGTCCGCGCCAACCAGCACCGCGTCAACCTCCCCGCGGGACAGGAGAAAGCTCGCGGCCCCATCGGTTATCAGCCGATGTGGGATTCCGGCCTTCCCGAGCTCCCAGCATGTGAGCCTCGCGCCCTGGAGCCAGGGCCTGGTTTCCGTTGCCCAGACCATGCGAAGTTTCCCTTGCTCGTGCGCTTTGTATGCCACGCCCAGGGCCGTCCCTATCCCTCCGGTTGCGAGAACTCCCGTGTTGCAGTGGGTCAGGACAGACGAGCCTCTTTTCACAACTCTCGCCCCGTGTTCCGCTATAATGAGACAGCGCTCCTTCTCCTCCTCGTGTATCGCGATTGCCTCCGAGACGGGGTCTGCGGCTCGCGAAACCCTCTCAAGGGCCATGGCGGGATTTACCGCCGTGGGCCTGGCTTCCAGGAGGGTTTTCTTGGCGGATTCGGCATCCTCGCCCCTGACAAAAGCCAGCGCGAGGCCATATGCCGCGGTTATGCCCAAAAGGGGTGCTCCCCGGACCGCCATTTCCCTGATGGCCAGGGCAACATCCCCGGAACTCCTCGCCTGTATGTAGATCTCTTCGCTAGGCAATACCCTCTGGTCAAGTATCAACAGGGAGTCCCCGGTCCACTTCACCGGCTCCGGTATATTCACTGGAAAATTATATCGTAAAAACAGGCGGCCACGCAATTTTGCGGAGGACTCCGGATGCGTTTCGTTTTCCAGAGACAAACAGGCTGTCTGGATTTGATCCGTGCCACTAATTAGCTTTATCATATAATTGTTAATGACACATATGGGACACAAAGACCGCGAAGATTCCTGCTGTCGTTTCAGGGAAAGGCACCTGGAACCCCGGCTCCTTCTCCTTCTTCTTGCTGAGGGCCCTTCACACGGATACCGCCTGCTTGAGCTCATTGACCAGCAAGGTTTCACAGACAGAGGCGACCCGCCGGGAGTCTACAGGGCACTGAGATGCATGGAGGAGGAGGGTCTGGTTCGCTCATCCTGGGAGACGCCGGACCGCGGCGCGGCCAGGAGGCTATATGAGATCACCCATGAGGGAAGAGAGAGGCTTGAGGGGTGGATGCTCAGCATGAAAAAGGAGGCTGGTGCGCTTCTGGCTCTGGTGGAGACCTACGAGAAACTTAGGGAGGAACCGGAATGAAATGCCATGATATGCCCGACAGGGTGGAGATGACTTGTTGCGAACCCATGGAAGGTTCCGGAAAATTTCGGTGCCATGTCCTTGGCTATGTGTCCAGGAAATACATAAAGAGAGAGGAGGTTGAGCTCCTTCTTGTTGACATCAGGAAAGAGATTGAAGAGTTAAAGGAACAGATCAAAGAGTTAAAAAAGGAGAGACCGAAATGACATGCTGTCACACACATGAAAGGCACTCGCACGGGCACGATCGCGGCCACCATTGTTGCTGTGGCCACATGGGAAGGAAATACCTGACCAGAAAAGAGGAAACCGAGCTCCTGGAGCGTTACCTAGAGGATCTCAGGAAAGAGATTGAGGCTGTTGAGGAGCGGCTCAGAGAACTCAGGGAAAAGTAAGCGAGCCTGAGATAACCTTAAACCAGTGGAGGTTTAACATGCTTGGACTTATTCTCACAGCAACCCTGTCAATGGATTGCGGCGCGGGAGTGTGCGCGCTGGAAGATCCCATGATGAGGAACAAGCTTGGCTTGACCCAGGAGCAGTCCGACAAGCTGGACAAGCTCTTCTACGATCACCACATACGGATGATAGACCTGCAGGCCACCCTGCAGAAGAAAGAGCTGGCCTTCGGCAAGGCCAAGTCCGCCAAGACCCTGGATGAGAAGGCAATAAAGGCGGCGGGCGCGGAGGTCCTGAAGGCCCGGGAGGCCATATTCAACGAGTCCCTCTCACTGTGGCTTGAGGTCATGAAACTCCTGACCCCAGAGCAGAGAGCGAAGTTCACAATGGCCGGCGCAATAGGGCCCGGAATGACAACTGAGAAAGAACCGAAGATGATGATGGGGCCTGAGGGTATGCCCTGTCCGATGATGAAGACCCAATAGACCATGAACTCGCGAAACACAAGCCGGGCCAGGGACGCCAGGCTTTTTCGTCGTGATCCTCCGTCAAGCTGGCCTCAAAATGACCTGATTTAAGGCCGGGTTTCAGATTCCCGATTTCTGTCCGCAATCAACAAGCCCGGCGAGTGGTGTTGATTTCAGCATCCCAGGATCAGACAGGGAAAGCCTCTCCATATTTGGCTTTTCTTGACACCTTCTTCATACCTCCATATCTCCCTTTGGCCCAGGGTTGGGATTCTGTTTTGAGCGAACGAAACGGTTCGGTTCAGGTTTTTCGTGGGTGAAATCGTGCGGTTGCCCCGACAGGAGGCCCTGGCTTATAATTTATCTCGTGAGCGAAAAAGGTAGGGTTGTAGTAATCGCGAACCAGAAGGGCGGCGTTGGCAAGACCACCACAGCCATAAACCTGGCCGCCTCGCTTGCCCTCAGGGGGGCCAGGGTTCTCCTGGTTGACCTTGACCCGCAGGCAAACGCCACCTCTGGCCTGGGGATTGACGCGAGGCGCGAGCTCAACTCCTATCACCTACTGGTGGGCGATGCGGGGTTTTCCGATGTGGTTGTGGAAACGGAGCCTCGCGGGCTTCATGTTATACCCTCGTCCCACGACCTCATAGCGGCTGAGTCCGAGCTCAGGAAGGGAACCGGTTGGGAATTCAGGCTCAGGGAAATCCTCTCTCCACAAAAGGGATCTTATGACCTCATCCTGGTGGACACCCCGCCGTCCCTTGGGTATTTCACCATACTCGCTCTGGCGGCCGCGGATTCGGTCCTGATACCGGTCCAGACCGAGTATTACGCGCTTGAGGGCCTGGCGCAACTCCTTGAAACCATAAGGTGGGCCAAAAGGAGCCTGAACCCCTCCCTCCGGATAGAAGGCTTTCTTCTGACCATGACCGACGGGAGGCTCAGGCTCTCCGCGCAGGTTGCGGAGGATGTCAGAGACTTCTTCAAGGACAAGGTTTTCACCACGACCATCCCCAGGAATGTCCGGCTCGCGGAGGCCCCCAGCTTTGGCAAGGCGGGAATCCTCTATGCGCCGGATTCCCCCGGCGCCATTTCATACATGGAGCTGGCTGAGGAGATGAGCGGGAGGAGTCTTCAATGAAGGAAAAGCGCAGGCTCGGCCGCGGCCTTGAGGCCCTCATATCAGACGGGCTTTCCGGGCCGGACCTGGTCTCGGTTCCTGTGGACAGGATTGACCCGAACCCGCGCCAGCCAAGGGCAAATCCCACCGAAGACATAGAGTCCCTGGCCGCGTCAATAGGCAAGGTAGGGGTTCTTCAACCCGTGCTAGTAAGGGAGCGCGATGGCAGATACGAGCTCATAGCCGGCCAGAGGCGTTGGATGGCCGCGGTCGCGGCTGGCCTGGAGCGGATACCCGCGATAATCATGGACGCGGACGACGCGACCAGCCTTGAGATCGCGCTCGTGGAGAACCTCCAGCGCAGGAACCTGAACCCTGTTGAGGAGGCCAGGGCAATACTCCACCTCTCCGAGGATTTCGGCATGACCCACGAGGAGATAGGCCAAGCCATGGGAGTTGATAGGGCGACGATAACCAACAAGCTCAGACTACTCACGCTCTCGGAACCGGTCCTCCGGCTCCTTGAGGAAGGCAAGATAACCGAGGGCCACGCGAGGGTCCTCCTGAGGCTGGATGACCCGGAGGAACAGGCAAGGGCCGCCCGGCTCATCATTGAGAGGGGATTGACGGTAAGGGACACCGAGAGGCTTGTTTCCGTGAACGCGAAAAAACCAGCAGGGAAAAGGGCTCCGTCCCCTGAGGAAAGGGGATACGAGTCCGCGTTTGCATCAATTGGATTCGCGCGAGCCAGGGTCAAGCTCGGCAAGAGAAAGATAACCCTGACGATGGAATTCAGGAACAGGGAGGAACTTGACGGGTTCCTGGGAAAAATAAAGGGGGCATCAAAATGAACCTCCTCCTATTGCTAACAGCTATAACGCCATCCCACTCAAGCCTTCTGATATTTCCAGAGCTGGACTATGCCGGCCCCGCGAGGACGGGCGTCGGCGCTGTTTTTTCAAATCCGGCTGGTCTCTGGGGCCGCGGCAAGGAGCTCACAGTAGCCGGAGGCCTGTGGTTCACTGACTCAAGGTTGTCCGCGCTGGGGATAAGGCTGAACAGCTGGGGCATCAGGATGTCATACCTTGACTACGGCCAGATGGAGTTCCAGGACGAGACCCCGGATGACGATGGCGGGCCGGTCTTCAGGCCATACACATTTGAGCTGTCCGCGATGAGGGCATTCCGCGTTGAGGACGAGACTATGGTCGGGGTCGCGTTCGGATACATACGCCAGGGCATCTATGACCAGGGCTACACCGCCTACCAGTTCTCGGTTGGGGTAATCCACACCCCAGAGAAGATCCGTGGCCTCGCGGTGGCCGCGGGCATACGGAACCTGGGGCTGGACAAGCTTACCGACCTGGTTGAGGAGAGCGTTCCGACCCAGTTCTACATCGGAGCCGAATACGCGAGGGGCCCTCTGCTCGTGAGCGCAGAGTGGACCAGGGCGCCATCATATGACACCCTGGGCTCGTATCTTTCGCTGAGCCCTGTCGGAACAGAGCTTCGCTTCAGGGCGGCCTGGACAATAAGGGAGCTCATCACGCCGGCAGTTGTCTACTCATACGGCAGGGAGATAGACCCTCTTGAATTCAGGGTTTCGTTCGCCGCAACGAGGGTGGGCCTTTCATACGGGTTCAGGCCATCATTCCTGGGTTTTGATGCCCTGCACTTCCTTTCACTGAGGTATGCCTTATGAGGGTTCTTGAATTTGAGAGGCCGGTGCTGGAAATAGAGGAGCGAATAAGGGAACTGGAAACATCGCTTCCCACCAACCCGGAGGTCAAGGTTGAGATAGATAGCCTCCGGGAGCAAGCCGAGAAACTGAGGAAAAAAATATATTCAAACCTTACCCGTTGGCACAGGGTCCAGATAGCCAGGCACCCTGACCGGCCCCACGCCATAGACCACATAAACCATCTCTGCGATGACATCATTGAGCTCCACGGGGACAGGTGCTTCAGGGATGACCCCGCGCTGATAGCTGGCATAGGCATGTCCAGGGGCAAAAGGATAGCATTCCTGGGCCAGGAAAAGGGCCGCAAGACAGAGGAAAAGATACACAGGAATTTCGGAATGCTCCACCCCGAAGGCTACAGAAAGGCCATGCGGATAATGGACATGGCCGGAAAGTTCGGGTTGCCGGTCGTCGCGTTCGTGGACACGCCGGGCGCCTATCCTGGCGTTGGCGCGGAGGAACGCGGCCAGTTCTCGGCAATAGCCTGCTCCATAAAGAAGATGCTCCAACTGCCAGTCCCGGCAGTGGTCACGGTCATAGGAGAGGGGGGTTCGGGCGGCGCGCTGGGCATTGCCATAGGGGATGTGGTCATGGCGATGGAGTTCTCATTCTACTCGGTAATATCACCTGAGGGTTGCGCTTCAATACTCTGGCGGGACGCGTCCCAGGCGGACAGGGCCGCGGAGGCCCTCAAGATGACAGCGCCGGACCTCCTGCAGTTGGGCGTTATAGACAGGATGATTCCGGAGCCAGAGGGCGGGGCGCACCGCGACCCAGACAGGGCGATGGAGGCTGTCAGCTCTGCCATACACGAGGAGCTGGAAAAGCTATCCGGCCTGGCTCCCCAGACCCTGATCCGAAGGCGTTGGGACAAGTTCACGCGGATGGGTTTCTTCAGGGAAGAGGGCGAATAGGGAAACTCGCCGTTATTTCGCCGACAAGTCACTCTATCATCAAAATATCGGGGATGTAGCCGCTATCAAATCCTAGCTCGGCACAACCAGGGCCGAAACCCCGGATGTCCCCGCGAGGATCATTGCCCTGTCCGGCGAGAGAAACGAATGGGGGGTTTTCCTCTTCCTGTATATGACCAGGAGGTCTTTTTCGTTGGGTTCTTTGGGGAGGCTCACTATCTCAGCACCTGTTGCCCTTGCCAGGTCATCTATGCCGTGGCCTCCGCCGGCTATGGCTATCCGTTGATAAGGGAAACTGCCCCTGGGCAAGAGGACCGGAGGGTTCAAGGAATCAAAAAGCTCCTGATAAAGATGCCTGGCGCCCATCCGGCTCCCGGCGCCGAAATCCACCGGCGGAAACACGACCGCGCCGTAGAAGCCGCGGTTCGCTACGCGCGTGAGGTTTTCCAGGCCCTCCCCTGCCCTCTCGTGAAAGAAGTCCGCGTCCTCGGCTCCGGTAACAGAGGCAAAATAAAGCGCCTCGTCCAGGTATTCCCCCGGCAAGTCCTCGCGCAGGACAACGAGAACACGCTTGCCCGGAGACCATGTGAACGCGCGTTCCTGATGAGGGGTCATATCTTGAAATTCTTCTCGGAAAGTCCCTGGTTGAGCTTCAGGTCCTTGAATGGGGCTTTGAGAATGACATCCCCGTTCGCGTCGTAGTGAACGGTCTGGTATGGAAGCCAGTTGTCGGCCCTGAGATACATTACTATCTTGGCAGAACCGTTCTCCTTCGCGGGATCAAGACCCTTTGCCACGAGCCTGTAGACTTTTATGTCGCCCTTTGTGTCCTCGCCCGTGACCGAGACCTTGCCCGCAGAGAGGTATTCCTTCCAGCCCTTGAGTATCCAGCCA
>CBFGJU010000353.1:0-6917 GCA_965649155.1 Caldifarciminota bacterium
TCACGGAGGCAAAGGAGGAAGCTCACAAGATAATAGACAGGGCCGAGAAAGAGGCGCGAGAACGCTGGGAGCGAGAGCGCAGGGAGTTTGAACGCGCGACCAGGAACGAACGCAAAGAGCTGGAGCTTGAGAAAAAGGAGCTGAATGATGCCCGGATTGAGATAGAGAAGGCCAGAGACGCAATAAACAACCGGGAACGCTCTCTCAGGGACTTCCAGAAGAACCTGAAGCAGAAGGAAAAGGCACTCAGCGCGCGAGAACAGCGCATAGAGGAAAAGAACAAAGAGGTGATAAGCCGACTTGAGCATGTGGCCAGGATGACCAGGGATGAGGCGCGCGAGGAGCTCATGAAGAGCATAGAAAGCCATGTCAGATATGAGGCCGCGCAGATGGCATACCGGATAAAAGAGGAGGCGAGGCTGAAGGCCGAGCGCGAGGCCAAGGAGATAATAGCCTCTGCCATACAACGCTGTGCGGCGAGCCACGCGGCCGAAACCACTGTCACGGTTGTTCCCCTGCCCTCTGATGACATAAAGGGAAGGATAATAGGCAGGGAAGGAAGGAATATCCGAGCGTTTGAGGCCGCGACCGGCGTTGAGGTCATCATTGATGACACACCAGAGGCCGCGACGCTTTCCTCCTTTGACCCCATCCGTCGTGAGATAGCCAGGATAACCATGGAGGCCCTGATAAAGGATGGGCGAATTCATCCGGCGCGCATAGAGGAGGTCGTTGAGAAAGCCAGGAAGGACTTTGAGAAATATGTCCGTGAAGTAGGCCAGAATACCCTGCTTGAGATGGCGCTCTCTGATATGAACCCGGAGCTTATCGCTATTGTGGGCCGGATGAAATTCCGATCCTCCTATGGGCAGAACCTTCTCCAGCACTCGGTTGAGGTGGCGAGGCTTTCCGGACTCATGGCCTCGGAGCTGGGCCTTGACGCTGACAGGGCCAGAAGGGCGGGCCTACTCCATGACATCGGCAAGACCTCTGACCTTGAGGGCCCGCACGCCACTCTCGGCGCGCAGATGGCGAAGCGCCTTGGCGAGGATGATCTGATAGTGAACGCGATAGCCGCGCACCACGAGGACGAGAGTCCGCTGACCCCGATAGCGGTCCTGGTCGCGGCCGCTGATGCCATATCCGGAGCGAGGCCCGGCGCCAGGAGGGAAACCCTTGAGGCCTACATAAAGCGCATAGAAAAGCTTGAGGAGATAGCCGCGGCACACCCTGGAGTTGAGGCCTCCTATGCCATGCAGGCCGGACGAGAACTCCGGGTTATAGTTGAGGCCGAGAATGTCTCTGACGCTGAGGCCATGGACCTCGCGAAGTCCATCGCCGAAGAGGTTGAGGCCAGCATGGAGTATCCCGGCCAGATAAAGGTGGTTGTGATAAGGGAGACAAGGGCGGTTGAATACGCTAGATAGGTGAAGAAAATAATATATGCAAGCTACAATCCCTTCACTCCGGAGGTGCGGGTGGGCGCGCACTACTATTCCTCGCTGATGGCGCGTGAGGGGCACGATGTCCTTTATCTGGCAGATCCGGATTTCATCTTCCACCACATTGACAGGCGCAAGCATGTCCAGGAGGGATGCAGGGAATGGTATTACATAAAGAAAAAAGGCCTTACCAGGGTTCCGGAGGGCCCATTGCAGTATCTCCCCGATTCCCTCATCCCATCCCTGCGAAGGTTATGGCCCTTCAACACATCCTGGTCAGCGCTTTTCGCCGCGAGGGCAACCTGGCCGTCTGTCAAGGGAACCGCGAGAAAGCTGGGGTTTTCGCAACCAGACCTCTTCTGGATGGAGAATGTCAGATACCTATATCTGGTTGATAAATTGAAGCCCCGTCTCCTTGTTCAGCGCGTCCATGACATGACCCTTGCCTCTCCGGCCGAGCAGAACATAAAGAACCTCTTCGTGGAGGCCATGAGGAGGAGCTCTGTTATCTTCTGCATGAGCAAGTCCCTCATTGATGATCATGTCGCTGTTCTTTCGGGAGACCCGCGGAAGGTTCACTACCTGCCGAACGGGGTTTCCGAGGAATGGTTCCGGGTTCCGGACCAGCTCCCTGAGCCCGCTGATCTCTCACCCATCCCCAGGCCAAGGGCCACGATGGTCGGTGTCTATGAGTTCTGGGTTGATTATCAAAAGCTCTGGCAATTGGCCAGACTTCTCCCGGATGTGAGCTTCGTCATGATCGGCCCCGTCAGGATCATCCTGCCAGAGGGCAAGCCGGAGAATGTTCATTTCCTCGGCAAGAGGCCGCACGATGTCATCCCTGCATACCTGAGAAACTCGGATGTTGGCCTGTCAATCTTCGCGAGGACGACCTTCACCGAGTATGTCAACCTCATAAAACTATACGAATACCTGGCCATGGGACTTCCAGCGGTCTCCACCGCGCATCGCGAGCTCTCGCTCATAGACGCTCCCTGGCGCCTCGCTGACTCTCCGGAGGAGTTTGCCAAGGCAATAATACAGAGCTTTGAAATGGGTCCTGCCGACAGGAAGGCCCTGGTTGATTTTGCCCGCGCCAACACCTGGGAGAAAAGATTTGAGCTCGTAAAGGAGGTCATCGGGCTTTGAGGGTCCTGGTTAATGCCACTCTTGCTGGCTCCAGGAGCAGTGGCCTCGGCCACTACATCTTCTCGCTTCTCAAAGAGCTCAGGAAATTTCCGATTGAAATAACGGTGCTCGCTACCCATCCGGACCTCTTTTCCGATGATTTTGAGACGCTTCATGTGAAGGGGCCTCTGGGCCCGGAACACGGTGGAAAGAGCAACAGACTCCGCTACATCTGGATACAGACCAGTCTGAGGGGCATCGTTTGGAAGTTCCGCCCGGACCTCCTTTTGACCCCAACCCACGAGGTATTGCTCGGTCCACCGGTTCCGCAGGTTGTTGTTATACACGACATAATCCCATACCTGTTTCCGGCGGATCACGGGTTTCTGGGGAAGTATTACAGGTTCGTTTTGCCCTATGCTTTGAGAACATCGGCAAGGAAGATAATAACCGTCTCATCTTCCACCAGGGATGACCTCATCAATCATTACGGCCTCAACGGAAACAGGATCGTCGCCATACTATCCGGACCAGGGCTTGATCTCGGCTTTGAAGATCTCCAGCAGGAAACGCCGGATCGTTTTATACTTTATGTGGGAAGGGTTGCCCCATACAAGAATCTGGTTGGCCTCGTCAGGGCCATGTCTTTTCTGAAGGATTCCTTTCCCCACCACTTGCTAATAGCCGGGGCTGGTTCCCCGGATAATCAGCGATTCATCCCTGGGATACTTGAGCGGGCAAGGGATGGTGGTGTGGCCGAAAGGCTGATGTTCCTGGACTATGTTCCCTCGTCCCAGCTGGGGACACTCTACAGGAAGGCCTCCCTGCTGGTTCTCCCCTCGTTCTACGAGGGTTTCGGTTTTCCTCCGCTGGAGGCGATGCGCTGTGGGACGCCGGTCGCGGTCTCGCGCATACCGGCGCTGGTTGAGACAGTTGGCGATGCCGGACTTTTCTTTGATCCGGGTGATCCGGAGGATATGGCCCGGGCCATTCGTGCCATCCTTGAGGATGATTCGCTCAGAGAGGGTTTGATCAGAAAGGGATTCCAAAGGTCTGCAGGTTTCTCTTGGAAGAGGACCGCCGAGAGGGTTCACCAGGTTTTCCTTGAGGCTGTTGGGAGTAAGGGATGAAGGTCTTCGTCAATGCCACCATAGTTGACACCGAGCCATATGGCCTCGGCCACTATGCCCTCCAGCTGGTCAATCACCTGAAGGATATGGCCGATCTGGCTGTTGCCACATCCGTTCCTGAGCTCTTCGGTGGCGTGGAGGTGCTTGAGGTTCCAGCCTGGGTGAGATCCGGCCGGACTATGTTCAGGGGCAAGCCGAGATACATATATGTCAACACGCTCTTGAGGAGCCTGATAAAAAAGATCAGGCCTCAGGTTATCCTCTCTCCCAATCACGAGGCCATTTTTCGTCCGCCTGCCCCGCAGGTCGTTGTCATACACGATCTCATTGCCTATTTTTACCCCGACCTTCTTCCTGGACAGGGCCTGTATTACAGGAAGGTTTTGTCCGGGCTTTTGCGCTCCCACGCGGAGAGAATAATCGCTGTCTCCGAATCAACGCGAGATGACCTGATAAGGGAATACGGCGTTTCAGAGGATAAGGTTATAGCGGTTCACTCTGGCACGGGAGTGGAGCTGGGTTTTGAGGAACCAGGTTTCCCCCTGCCCCCCAGATACATCCTTTATGTTGGCAGTTTCCTGCCATACAAGAACATCCGAATCCTCCTGGAGGCTTTCTCCCTGTTAAGCCCCAGCGATCTTCGCCTCATTATCGCCGGGCCCATCACAGGGAAAAACCGGAGGCTTTCAGCCGAGCTGTCCGATCGCATCCTCTCCATGGGGCTTTCCGATAGGGTTGCCACTGTGGGTTATGTCCCCTCATCCCAGCTGGGAACCCTTTACGGGCGCGCGCAGCTCCTTGTTCTCCCATCACTATATGAGGGCTTCGGCTTTCCGCCTCTGGAAGCAATGAGGTGCGGAACACCGGTTGCGGTCTCGCGCATACCCGCGCTGGTTGAGACCGTGGGCGATGCCGGGTTATACTTTGATCCCCGGTCTCCCCATGATATGGCCAGGGTCATTGAAAGGGCTTTGAGCGACCGGCAACTGCGCGAGGAAATGGTTGAAAAGGGCAGACAGCGAGCCAAGGCCTTCTCCTGGGAGAGGACCGCGGAGCGCATTTACGATGTCCTGTGGGATGTCGCGAGGGTTCGCCAATGAGGACAGCACTGGTTCACGACTGGCTTATTGACTTCCGCGGAGCGGAGAAGGTTGTGGAGCAGATAGTCCAGATACCCGAACTGGGCATTGCAAAGCTATATACCTTGCTTTTCTCCAGGGAGGAGTTCCTCGTCTCGCCCATTGGTAAAATGGAAGTTGAGGAGTCTGTCCTGGTAAAATTTCCCCTCTCAAAGAGATTTTACCGGCAGTATATCCTTTTCCTGCCTTTCGCGGCCGAGCAGTTTGACCTCTCGGAATACGACCTCGTCATTTCCTCAAGCCACTCGGTTGCGAAGGGAGTCGTAACCAGGAGCGACCAGCTCCATGTCTCATATTGTCACACCCCCATGCGTTATGTCTGGGACCTTTATCACTTATATCTTCGCCAGATGGGCCTTACCAAGGGCATAAAGGGAAACATAGTGAGGCTGATATTCCACTATGTCCGCATGTGGGATTACCTGGCTTCCAAGAGGGTTGACCTCTTCGTGGCCAACAGCAAGTATATCGCGCGGCGCATCAGGAAGCACTATGGCCGCGAGGCCACCGTCATATACCCTCCCGTTGATACGGAGAAGTTCATGCCTTCACACAGGCGCGAGGATTACTTCATCACAGTCTCGCACCTCGTCCCATACAAGAGGGTTGACCTCATTGTCCGGGCTTTTAACAAGATGAAACTACCCCTGGTGGTCATAGGCGATGGACCGGACATGCGCGCGATCAAATCCCTGGCCAACCCGAATGTGGAGTTGCTGGGCAGGCTTTCTGACCAAGAGGTTTCGGAATACATGTCCAGGGCAAGGGCATTCGTCTATGCGGCAGAGGAGGATTTTGGCATTGTGCCGGTTGAAGCCCAGGCGTCTGGAGTGCCGGTCATCGCTTTTGGAAAAGGCGGGGTCTGCGAGAGCGTGATTGAGGGCAAGACCGGAGTCCTCTTTGATGAGCAGAATGTGGCCAGCCTCATAGGCGCTGTCCAGCGCTTCATAAAGCACGAGGACGGGTTTGACTCCACCCTGATAAGGCGCAACGCGGAGCGTTTCTCGCCCCAGCGTTTCCGCCAGGAATTCAGGGATTTCGTCCTGCCAAGATACGAGGAGTTCAAGGCGGGCAAGAATGTGAGGGTCTAGTGGCATCGTTTTTCAGGTGCTTTTTCGCTTTCGCGATCTGAGATATTCCAGCAATTCACTCATATCCCCCGGCAGTGGAGCCTCAAATTCCATCCTGTAATTCTTTGCGGGGTGCGTGATTATCAGTCTGGCCGCGTGCAGGGCCTGCCTTTCCATTACCTTCAAACATCCCGCCACTGTTTCCCTTTCTCCCGGAGGCACAACCCTGAAAATCTTCCTGGTCTCTCGTCCAGAATAGACCGGATCCCCTACAACCGGATAGCCGTAGTGCTCCATATGAACCCTTATCTGGTGAGTCCTTCCGGTCAGCAACTCAAGTTCCACGAGAGAGGCCACTTTCCCGAACTCCTCCCTTAATCTGAACATTGTTGTGGCTGGTTTTGAGTGAAACGGGGTGACCGCCATCCTCTTGCGGTCTATGGTGTGCCTTCCCACCGGCGCATTGATCTCGCCTTCCCTGGTCGGCGGCCTGCCCCAGACCACTGCCAGGTATATCCTCCTGGCTTCTTTTGTCGCTATTTGCCTGGCCAGGCTCCTTACCCCGCGTTGGCTCTTTGCCACCACCAGCAGGCCCGATGTGTCCTTGTCCAGCCTGTGGACAACCCCTGGTCTTGTCCTGTCCCCGGTGTCCGGCAGTTCCTCCAGTCTTCCGAGGAGGGCGTTGACTATTGTCCCGGTCGTGTTGCCTCTGGCGGGGTGGACGACAACCCCAGGCGGCTTGTTGAGCACTATGAGGTCGCCATCCTCGTAGACTATGGGCAGGTCATCTCTGTTCTCCGGCAGGAGCTCAAAAGGCTCAGGCAGTTCATAGACAGCGGCTATCTCGTCCCCTGCTTTTACCTTGTATCCGGGTTTTGTCATGGTCTTGCCGTTGACGCTAACCCTGCCAGCCTTTATCAGGTTTTCCACCTGCGAGCGCGAGAGGCCCATGCCGGACCTAAACATGTATAGATCAAGCCTGAGCCCTTTTTGTTTCTCGGCAACGGT
>CBFGJU010000354.1:0-17298 GCA_965649155.1 Caldifarciminota bacterium
TGTCCGTCTTCTCGCTCACCCTCCTTACGGATAGCCTGAGTTCCCTTGACAGGGCCTCTATCTCCGAGAGGGTTGTGGTCACCTGGGCCTCCAGGGCCTGGGTTCGCTCGGAAACCCCTTTTATCGCGCCTCTGGCCTCCAGCGCAAGCGAATCCACATCCTGCATCAGTTTATCCGCCCTCTCAACCAGGTCGCCTATGGTCGGGGTGTCGTAGCCAGGAATGGTTGACCACTCCGGGAGGGTGTCGCCCTTTCCCATGTATAGCTCAACCCTTCTCTCGCCCATGACGCCCTGGTTCTCTATTATGGCGAAAGCGCTGTCCATCAGGGTGTAGTCCTCAATGCTTATGAAGAGTATGACGCTTTCGGGATAGAGCCGCAGATCATCCACCCTTCCTTTCGGAACCCCGGATATGGTGACCAGGGTTCCCTTCTGGACCCATGAGGCCGATGAAACATTCACCCTGTATCTGTGAACCTTTCTGTTGAAACGCCAGTTCGCGAACCAGATATACCCCCCGACCAGGATCCCTACCCCTATGAGTATGAGGATCCCCGTTCTTACACGCATTGCCAGGTTGTCCATGTCAGTATTTGTAAGAAATGTAGAACCGGGACCCCTTCCTGGATACTACCAGTTCAATAACTCCCTGGCGAGATGCTATGGCCTTGTCAAATTCCTCCGGCGTTCCGGGGAAAACCCCGTTGACCCTGAGTATCACATCCCCCTTTGCCAGGCCCATCCCCGCGGCCGCGGAACCCTTTTCCATGTTAACTATGACCAGGCCGCTGTCCTCGGACAGGCCGTATTTTTCCTTGAGCTCAGGGGTTATCTGCGCGAGCTCAAGGCCTATGGATGTCTTTGTCCCGGCCTCCTTCACTTCCTTCGCCACCAGTTCAAGGTCAACATACTGTCCTTTCCTGAAGACCTTCACCCTTATCCTTTCCCCGGGCGTCATGAAATAGGTTATGTCCTCCCAGTCGCCAACTATCCTTATTGGTTTCCCCTGGGCCTCCACTATGATGTCTTCTGCCTTTATCCTGTCATCCCTGGACGAAACAACAGCGACCCCTGAAAACCCAGGATAATCCAGCGCCTCAGCCATCTCCCTGCTTATGTTCTGGACCGAAACCGGGAGAAAGGCCTCCCGTATCTTGCCGTGTTTTTTGAGCTCATCAATGCACTTCAAAAGTGTATTGGAGGGAATCGCGAACCCAAGGCCCTCCGAACCGCCGGATTTGCTGAATATGAATGTGTTCATGCCAATCACCTCCCCATCAGCGTTAACCAGCGGCCCGCCGGAGTTGCCGGGGTTCACTGCGGCGTCTGTCTGGATCATGTTCCTGTATATCCTGCCGCGCTCCTCGCCCTTTATGGTTCTTCCTACCGCGCTTATCACCCCGACGGTCACGGTCGGGTCAAGATCCTCCAGAAGGTAGCCCACCGGGTTGCCTATTGCTATTGCCCACTCGCCGGGAGCGATGTTGTCGGAATTTCCGAATGTCACTGCCGGCAGTCCTGTCGCCTTTACCTTCAGGAGAGCGACATCAATCCGCTCCGAGCTTCCAACCATCTCGGCCTTGTAGCTCCTGCCATCCGGAAGGGTTATCACGATGCTGTCGCCTTCGTGGATCACATGCTCGTTCGTCAGGACATAGCCATCATGGGACACGATGAACCCCGAACCCAGCGAGACCACCCTCTCTGTCCTATATATTGGGGGGAACAGAGGGGCCCAGAACGGGTTCATGAACGGCGAGGACGCGACCTCCCTCTTGCCTATGACCGAGACAGATACCACAGCTGGTGAGACAAGCGAGGATGCTGTTACTATGGCGGTTTTCCTGGACTCGGTTATCTCGGCTTGCTTGACCGTGGTCTGGGCCATTGCCTTGGCACTGCCCCTGCCTATAAATTTGTCCGCCCCATACCATCCCAGGAGGCCGGCACCAATCGTGCCTAGCCCACCAACGAGAAGATACAGGTATTTTCTCATCAGCGCTCTTTTTCCTTGCCGAACCGGGCCTTCCAGTCGTTCAGGAATATCTCCAGGCCCTTGTCCGTCAGGGGATGTTTTATCATCTGCCTGAACACAGCCGGCGGTATGGTTGCTATGTGAGAACCGGCGAGGGCGGCTTCAATCACATGCCTGGGGTGCCTGATGGAGGCAGTGATGATCTCGGTCTCTATGCCGCCGATCGCAAATGACTCGGCTATCTCGGCCACGACATCCATGCCCCTTTCGCCGATGTCATCAAGGCGTCCGACGAACGGGGACACGAACCTGGCCCCTGCCCTCGCGGCCAGAAGGGCCTGTGGCGCGGAGAAGACCAGTGTCACATTGCAGGTTATGCCCTCTCGGGAAAGCGCGCTCACGGCCTTCAGGCCTTCCGGTATCATCGGGACCTTGACCACGATGTTCTCGTGGATGGCCGATAGCCGTCGTCCCTCGTTTATCATTTCGCCGCTTTCGGTTGCGACCACCTCGGCCGAAACCGGTCCTTTCACTATCTCGCATATCTCCCTCAGGACGCCTTCCGGCGAACCCCCTTCCCTGGCCAGGAGGCTTGGGTTTGTTGTGGCGCCGGAAAGAACGCCCCAGGAGGCTATCTCTTTTATGTCATCAAGGTTTGCCGTGTCTATGAATAGCTTCATTTTCTTTCTCCGTAGAAAACCTCGTCCAGGCAAAGCCCCCTTGCGGGCGCGGTCATTATCCGCGCGCTCTCGCCCGCCATCGCTCTCGCAAATTCCTCCCTGTCAAGCCTTCCTCCGGCAACGCCAACCATCAGTCCTACCAGGTTTCTCACCAGCCTGTAGAGAAACCGGTCGCCCTCTATGGTGAAAACGAGCGCGTTGCCGCGTCTTTCCCACGAGGCCCCGGTTATCCTCACGCGAGTGTTCTCATCCTCGCAACCCGGCGAGAGGTTGCCCATGTCCCTTTCACCGATCAGCTCCGCGGCCATTTCGCGCAGGGTCGCCGTGTCAAGGTCTCCCCAGACATATTCCCACGCGAACCGGGATGCCAGGGGCGATCTCCCCAGGATAATGGTATAAATGTATCTCTTGCCCGTCGCACTCTTCCTCGCGTCAAAGTACTCCGGAGCTATCGTTACCTCCCTTACATAAATGTCCCAAGGCAGGTTGCCGTTTGCGGCCGAACGGATCCGCTCCGGATCATCCTCCCCATATAGGTGCAGACTGGCGACCTGGCCCCTCGCGTGCACTCCCCGGTCCGTCCTTGACGCGCCAACGAGCCTGAAGGGCGCGCGCAGGAACTTCCTGAGAGCGGCCTCGGTTGTGCCCTGGACAGTGGGCGCGTCAGGCTGAACCTGCCACCCGAAATAGGCGGTTCCGTCGTATTCCAAGATCATCCTGAAAACCACCGGAAATTATAATGCCGGGAGCTCCCCGCCTGCATTCACTGGTGGGGGGAACGGCCCTCCAGTTTGCTGATTAGCCCATCCCTCGCGATTTAGGCTGTGGCACACAGTTCCCCCACGGGTTTATAATTACACTATAACATAACAAGGAGATGATCTGATGTTCGGACTTATCGGACTTGCCCTTCTTGGGGCCACTGATATATGTTGGGAGCCAGGCGCTCTCATAGTTATCCTTGAGCCATCCTCCAGGCCAGCGGTCAAAACCCAAACCCCTTACTACGAGGGATATGTCAGGAAGATTCCCGTTGACCTCTCATCTGTGCCCGGGGTGGCTCCGCTTCTTGAGAAATACGGACTCTCGGAATCCGAAAGGCTTATCCCCATGCCCATCACGGAGGAGGCCGCCGAATACGGGCTTGACCTCATCTTCTACCTGCATTTCACTGACATGCCCGATCCGGAGGGGGCCGCGGAGGAGTTCAAAGCCTTGCCGGGAGTCCTTGACGCTCACCCGAACTATTACCTCCCCATTCTTGATACGGTTCCGAACGACCCAATGTATTCCCAGCAGTGGCACCTACCCAAGATCCACGCGCCCCAGGGCTGGCAGATAGCAAGGGGTGACGCGGTCGTTGTAGGTGGCGTTGACACGGGCGTTGACTGGGATCACGAGGACATATTCGGTTCCCTGTGGGTCAATGACGGCGAGGACCTCAACCACAACGGCGTCTTTGACAACCCCTCTGACAGGAACGGCATAGACGATGACGGCAATGGCTACATTGATGATATCATAGGCTTTGATTTCTCTGACAACGATTGGGACCCCACCCCGAACCCTTCCCTGAATGGTTCTGACCACGGAACGCATGTCTACGGCATAATGGTCGCGACCACGAACAACGACATCGGTGTTGCAGGTGTTGCCTGGGAAGCGAAGGGAATGGCATTCAAGTGCGATGTCAACTGCGGCGGTTCTGCTTGCATAAGCATAGCCGCGGCTACCAACGCGGTCTATTACCTCGCGAACATGGGCGGAGATGTAACCAACCACAGCTACGGCGGTTACACCCAGCAGACCTCTCTTAGGGTGGCTCTTCAGTATGCCTATGATGTCAAGGAGGTCAACAACTTCGCGGCCGCCGGCAACGACAACAGCCAGTCTGTCCATTATCCTGCCGGTTTCGGCTATTTCATCGTCGCGGTCGCGGCAACGAACGAGCAGGACAAAAAGTCCTCTTATTCCAATTACGGCGACTGGATAGATGTCTCCGCGCCCGGGGACGCCATAGTGAGCACCGTCCCCAACAATGGATATGCCTCTTTCTACGGCACCTCCATGGCCTCGCCCTGCGCGGCCGGCGTTAGCGCTGTGATCAGGTCCCTATATCCTACATGGACATCAGACCAGGTTGACTCCGCGCTTTTTTACGGGTGCGTCAACATTGATTCCCTGAATCCCTCGTATGTCGGCAAGCTGGGATGGGGGAGGGTTGACCTCTACAGGAGCCTTGCCCAGACCCTCTATTGCAACCTCTCGCTGGTTGGGGTTTCCTTTGATACCCATCCGGACACCAACAACGCGGTCAGGATGTATCCTGTCCTTAGCAACGAGGAGTATTTCAAGGACGCGTCAGACATAACCCTCACATTTTCAACCTCGGATCCGGGCGTTATCGTGACAGACAACCAGGTCCAGATCTCCTCCCTTCCCAACGGGGACACGATAACTCCCACCGGAGATTGGTTCGGCATGAGCTTCACTGGCGACATAAGGTTCGTTGATGGCGAGATAACCGTCTCATCCTGCACTCCGGCCACCCTTGACTCGGTCTTTCCGGTGAGATTCCTGGTGGGATTCCCGTCCCTGGTCCTGGTGAATGACGCGGAGCCTGGCGTCGCTTACTACTACACCGAGCCCCTGGACACCGCCGGCATAATTTACGAGCTCATCACCCCTGGGGAGCTCGGACTGATGAGAGACCCACCCAGAAAGACCGTGATATGGTTCACCGGAACCAGAACAGACCCCATGACTCCCCAGAAATCTGACAGCATAGTGGCCTACATGGACCAGGGCGGTTGTTTTGTCATGTCATCCCAGTATCTCGCTGAGGACCCGGACGCCGGCTACCTGATATACAAGCTGGGTGCGCAGATAGATTCCACGGATCTCAATGTCGGCACCATCAAGAGCGTGGATGACGAGATAACTCCGGGCGTGAGGTTCAGGCTCACCGGTGGCGCGCTGAACCTCCAGTCGCCGGACAAGATATATCCCCTGCCGGAGGCAGACAGCTCCTTCATATATACCACGCCATCAGGCGGAGGGAACTACGGAATAGCCGCGGTCAAAAAGAACACCCAGTTCTATCACTCCATCTATTTTGCCCTCCCGGTGGAGGCCATAGCGGACGGAATATCCGGCTCTGGAAATCGCAAAGACCTTCTGGTCTCGGTTATAGACTGGTGCGAGGCGGTCGCGTCCGTCCGCGAATCAAAGCCTGTTCCGGTGCTCTCGCTCTCGGCAAGGCCGAATGTGTTCAGGGATGATCTGTCGCTCGTTCTCTCCGTGCCGGCAAAGCAGGATGTCAGCGTCATCATTTACGACGCGGCCGGAAAGCGCGTTGGCGTCGTTCACTCCGGCATGACAGAGCCCGGGATTTATCCCCTGAACCTGGACACCAGGTTCCTGCCCGGCGGGGTCTATTTCCTGACCCTCAACGGCAAGCTCGCGGAAAAGGTCATAAGGGTTAGATAGCCGGAGAGTCATTCGTTAAGCCCGGAGATCAGCGCTTGCTTTTTTCCGGGGGCTGATACATAATTTCCCTTAGCACAGAGGAGGTGCTATTATGAATTGGTTGTTTATCTTTCTGGTAGCAGACCTGGGAGCATCCCAACCCGTGACAGGGGGCGACACGCGGCACGACAAGGATGGCGGAACCGATCTCGCGCTCTACGCCAAGTATGTCCTCAAGGGAAACTACATCATAGGTTCTACGGGACTCAGATTTACCGGTTCCGGCTCAATAAACATCTCCGGACTACCCTCAAGCCCGGAGATAGTAAAGGCCTACCTGATATACTCCGTGATAGCTAATTCATCACAGCCCCAGGGCAACCTGAACGGCACGCCCATATCCGGCTCCCTGGTTGGAAGCGGCCCATCGCCTTGCTGGTCTGAGTCCTACATATACACCTATGTGGCCGATGTCACGAGCATAGTCCAGACGGTCGGCAACGGCACCTACACCCTGACCGGCTTCTACAACCCACCCGGCAACCCACCGCAAGGAGGCGCGGACGGCGCTACCCTCGTTGTGATATTCTGCGACCAGGGTAGCACGATAAGGACGGTCCTGGTCTACGCCGGTGCCTACACGCTTAATTTCTCTGGCGGCGCTAGCAGTTACAACTGGAACCTGACCAATTTCATGGCCACCAATCCCGTCAGCTCCGCCAGGACAACCCTCATATTCGCGGACGGCCAGGACTACTGGTATGAGAGCTATATCGGCATCCCGTGCGGCCTTGAGTATGTCTATTTCAACGGAAGCCTTGTCAGGAGCGGCCAATATGGTCTTCCCGGTGGCGACGGCAACCTCTGGGACGCGGTGCACATAGCGAACGCGGCCAGCTACATCCCCGGCGGCGCGAGCTCCGTCAGCGGGCAGCTCAGCGTTGACTATGACCCTGATGTGGGCGATTGCATAACAACCTTGGCCCACATCCTTTCTGTCTCCTCGGTTGAGGCCGAGACATACAGTTGCGTGCTCTCGGCCGAGGAAGGCTTTTCGGGTGGGGATCTGGGCCTTCGCGTCGCGGGCGACAGGATACTGCTCAGTCTCCCGTTTCCGGCCTTCGGCTCGCTGAGGCTCTACTGTTCCGATGGCAGGCTAGCGGGTGTCCTCGCGGAGGGAAGGCTTTCATCCGGAGAGATCGCTTTGCCATCGCTTGATCCGGGCGTCTATTTCCTCAAGCTCAGGACGGAGATAGGAGGCGCGGAGGCGAAACTCGTGGTTGGCGGCTAGCTTTTCGTCTTGCCAAGCCTTGTTTTGGCATCCTCAAGGAGGAGGTATGCCAACCGGGTTGTGGTCAGGGCGTCGTGGCCGGAGACCTCAGGCGCCCTGGCCTCAAGGACCGCGAGAACGAAATCCCTGTCCTCCGCGTATATTGGCTCTGTGCTGGCGTCAACCTCCGGAAAATAGGGCAGGATGGTGTCCTCGCGCTTTATGACCATCTCAAGGTCTCGGTCAAGAAGGTTCACCGATATGTAGGTATTCTCCTGGAAGAACCTGACCTTGCGCATTTTTTGCATGGACACGCGGGATGTCGTCAGCGAGGCTATCCTGCCTGATGGGAACTCAATCCTGGCGTTGGCTATGTCAATATCGCTCGTTAGAACCGGAACCCCTATGCAGGTGAGCCTTTCCGGTTCCTCCTTTATATACCTTATGACTATGTCTATGTCGTGGACCATCAGGTCAGTTATCACATCAACATCCGTCCCCCTGGGGTTATACGGAGCGAGGCGCATTGCCTCAATATACATTGGATTTTTTATATACTCGGACGCCGCGACCAGTCCAGGATTGAAGCGCTCAACATAGCCAACCGCGAGCGTGACCCCCTTCTCGTCAGCGAGCCTCACTATCTCCTCGGCCGAGGCCATGTCGTGCGCGAGAGGCTTCTCAACCAAAAGGTGCAGTCCTTTCTCCAGGACATCCGTGCAAACCTCAAGGTGGGTGTTGGTCGGGGTCGCCACCACAACTGCTTCTGCTTCTGCCAGGAGTTCATCCGCGCGCGCAAACGCCCTTGTTCCGTATCTACCCGCTATTTCCCCGGCCTTTTCCCCGTCGGTGTCATATATGCCGACCAACTCGGCCTCCGGGAGCCTGGAAAGAGCCCTGGCGTGTATGGTGCCCATGTGTCCCACGCCTATTACGCCGATTCTCAGCTTCCTCATTTGTCTGAACCTCCGGTTGTGTCTGGCGGCGGTGCCACCTCCCCTTCAACCAGGCTCGCCCGCCGGCCAAAATCCTTCATGTAGGCGAAAGCATAGGCATCCGCGACCGAGAATCCCCACACTCCAATGAGAAAGAACCCGTAGTTGAGCACCGGGGACATGGTCTCCTCGGATGGGTTGTTCCTGTATTCGTTCAGCTTGTAAGTGGTTGCTCCGATCAAAAAGCCCTCAATCCCACCAAGCAGGATGCCCTTCCAGGCCTGGCCGTTGTAGAACTGGCCGCCGCCGGGAACGATCGCCGACAGCCAAGCGGCCCTGGCAGGATTCTTTCCCGTCGCATAAGCGACAGTATCAAGGCCTGTTGGGACGCGCCTTACCGTCAGAGGTAGCAGAGGCCTTTTTGCGGTTGTGTCCCGGATGGCAGAGATGCTTGATTGCCACTCTGCCTGGGAGAGGAGAAGGGCCAGTAGCATGGGCGGAAATTATAAATCTTCACCATGAAAGCACGCACTATTGGTGGTTCTCGCGTTCCTTCGGGTTTCTTCCTTGGAGACTCCGGATCCTGGTCTCCATCCACCTCGCCTATATCTCCACCCTCTCCCCCCTTTCAGCCGCCCTCGCCTTCATGCCCCTGTCTGCCAGCTTCAGGATGAGATCATCCTGCGCTTCAGGCTCCCCGTGGACGAGAATGACCTCCCTCGGTTCAGCGGCCGCGCACCACTCGGTGAGGCCGTTCTGGTCAGCGTGAGCTGAAAAGCCGTCAAGCATGTGAACCTGGGCCCTGACAGCGACACGCTCCCAGTATATCTCAACCTCTCTCGCGCCATCGGCTATTTCCCTGCCGAGAGTTCCTTTTGCCTGGTATCCCGTGAATACCAATGAATTTTCCTCTTTCCAGAGGTGGTGCTTCAGGTGGTGCTTTATCCGGCCCCCAACGCACATCCCGCCTGAGGCTATGATGACCGCCCCTTCTCTGATTGAATTCAGGGATTTTGACTCCTCCGGCGTCCGGGTGAATTGCAGGCCCGGAAAGGAGAAAAGGTCCCTTCTTTCCAGGAAAAGATCCCTCGCCTCCTGGTCATAGCACTCAGGGTGGGCACGGAAAACCTTTGTGGTTTCAATGGCAAGGGGGCTGTCCAGGAAGAACCTGCCCTGAGGGAGCGTTCCCCCCTCGTGGAGTTCCCTCAGATAGTAGATGAGATCCTGGGCGCGTTCAAGCGCGAACGAGGGAACTATTACATTGCCACCGCGAGCGAATGTCTCGCTGATGATCCGGCCGAACTCCTTAACGGTCTTCCCTATCAGTTCGTGCTTCCTGTTGCCATAGGTTGACTCCGCGACCAGGAGGTCCGCCTTTCTCGGCGTTGATGGGTCGCGAATAATTGGTTTCCCTATGTTGCCGACATCCCCGGAGAATATTACCCTTTTCCCCTTGCAATTTATCTCCGCGAACGCTGAGCCGAGTATGTGTCCCGCATCGTGAAGGATCAGGGTCACGCCATTGCCCAGGTCAATCTCCTCGCCGTAGTTCACCCCGCGCCTGAAGAGTTTCATGGTCTCCCTGATGTCACCCTCGTCATAAAGCGGTCTGAGCTCTGGAAGTCCGCGGCGCGTTCTCCTGCGGTTCTCGGTCGCAAGGTCTTCTTTTTGAACCTGAACGGAGTCCTCAAGCATTAGCCCGGCCAGGTCAAAAGTTGCTCTGTGGGTTATAACCTGGCCCCTGAAACCCTCACTTGTCAGTCTGGGAAGGAGCCCGATGTGATCCAGGTGAGCGTGGGTGAGGATCACATAATCAATGTCACGGGGATCAAACGGGAAATCCGACCAGTTGAGCTCCTCGCTCTCGCCCTGGAACATGCCCGCGTCCACCAGGAACCTCAATCCCTTGGTTTCAACCAGGTGCATTGAACCGGTCACTGTCCTGCACGCGCCCAGGAAACTTATTCTCATCACATCCTCTCCGGGGCAGACACCCCCATGAGCGAGAGTCCCTCGCGGATGCCGGCGCGTATTGCCACCGCCAGGGTGAGCCGCGCGGACGAGAGCTCCGGGTCATCCGTGATTATTCTGTAGCGCTGGTAATATCCGTGGAACAATCCAGCCAGCGATAGCAGGTAGTGTGGCAGAAGGTGCGGTTCTTCCGCCCGGCAAACGCCCTCAACGATATCCGGCAGATACAGGAGTTTTCTCAGAATACTCCGCTCCTCTGGCACAGAAAGCAGTTCCAGTTTTTCCGGAGACGGAACGATGCCCTGTTTCCGCCCGAAATCCTCAAGGGAACAACATCTCGCGTGGAGATACTGGACATAGTAGACCGGATTCTCAGCCGCGAGGGTCTTCGCCAGGTCAAGGTCAAACTCCAGAGGCTGGGATGATGATCTCATCAGCAGGAAGAACCTTGCCGCGTCCGTTCCCACCTCATCCACGAGCTCGTCCATGCTGTAGAACTCGCCTTTGCGTTTTGACATCTTCACCCGCTGGCCGCCGCGGACGAGGTGAACCTGCTGGATTATTTTTACCCGTATGTTTCTCACCCCAACCAGGCTGAGTCCCGCTATGAGCGTTGTAGCCTCTGTCTGGTGGTCCGGGCCAAGGAGATTAACCATCTCGTCGTAGCCCCTCGCGCTCTTGTGCAGGTGATAGGCCATGTCCCAGAAAAGATATGTTGGCTCCCCGTTGCTTCTTATGAGGACCCTGTCCTTCTCATCCCCGATGTGTTCGCCTGGCAGGAAGACCGCGCCCTCCTTTTTGATCGTCCTTTCCCCGAGAAGCCGCAGGAGCTCATCCCCGTAGCCAGAGACCCTTATCTCGCTCTCGCGCACCACGCGGTCAAATCTCACCCCGAACCGCGCCAGGGTTTCCATGTTCCTTTCCAGGAAAATGTTTGCGGCCTCCATGCCGTATCTCTCTGCAGGAACCCCGCGCTTCCGGAGCACCTCCGCGACCGGAATCAGGTAATCTCCGAGATACCCGTCAGGCGGTGCGTCTTCCCTCTTTCCGAGCCTCCACGCTATGCTCTCGCCCAGGGCCTCTATCTGACCGCCCGCGTCGTTGGCGTAGAACTCGGCTTCCGCCCGGAAGCCGCACCTTCTTGCCACCCTGACCAGGCAATCCCCAACCGCCGCGGCCCTAGCGGAAACAACATTCAGGGGCCCGGTCGGATTAGCGGAGACGAACTCGTATAGAACCCTCCTGCCCCCGCCGGTGTCAGAAGAGGCGTATTTAGTTGAATCCGCGATCAGCTCTCTCGCGGCGCAAAAAAGGGCCTCATTCCTCAACCAGATGTTGACGAATCCCTTTGCCACCTTGCACCTTGCCACATCCGGATGTCCCTCAAGAAACTCAGCGATCTCACCTGCCTTCTCATCTGGCCTCACCCCTTCGGCTCTGGCGAGCCTGAAAGCCAGGTTAGTCGTGTAGTCCCCGAACTCCTCTGATCTCGGCTCCTCCAGGCGCGCGTCCACCTGGCCGAAGCGCTCTGAAAGCAATTTTTCCAGATCAGCTCTCGTCCCCATATCTCTCTATCCGTGCGTCTCCCCAGAGGGATTCTATCGCGTAGAATTCCCTCGCCTCCCTGGTCATTATGTGGATGACAACCTCGTTCGCGTCCACCAGTATCCACCTGGCTCTTGAATATCCCTCGGTGTGGTGTGGCGCGCGCTCGTTTTTTGCCAGGGCTTCTTCTGTGGCGTCGGCCAGGCTCCTCGCGTGGTCGCGCGTCACGGCCGTCGCGAGCACGAAGAAATCAGCGATGAATGGCGCTATCTCGGTCAGGTCCATGACCAGGACATCCTCGGCCTTCCTGTCTACAAGCGCGACCGCTATTTCTCTCGCAAGTTCAAGTGGCTCCTTCAAGGCAGAAATTATATTGTAAGGACAGGTCTCCGTGCCTGCCCTGGCAGTTCCTTTTTTCTTTTCAAAACCAGAGATCATGGCGGCAAGGAAAGCCACATTCGCCATTTTGGTTAGCCCCCCTCCGCGGCCTCTGCCAGTTGCGATAAACGAAAACATGATGCCAGAAAAACTTTTGCCAGCGGAGTAAGTCTGTTCTCGCATCGGGAACCATCGCACATCAGGGGTTTCGCGCGCCGGATCCTGGTTGAATCTTCCCTGACGGGACTTTATACTTTTCCCGCGGTAGGAGGTTGTTATGATCGGATTACTTCTCAGCGGTTTGCTCTTTTCCTCAAGCTTTGCAATGGCTTACGGCGGGACAGGATCGGATCAGGGCTATTCCGTCGCAAGGACCGGAGACGGGGGCTTCGTCCTTACTGGTAGCACATATTCGGGCGGCGCCGGCGGAGCGGATGCGATCATCGTCAAACTTGATTCCGCCGGAACCCTGGAATGGGCAAAGGCCTATGGCGGCGCCGGCAAGGATTTTGGCTATTGTATTCTGGAGACCACGGGCGGTGGCTTCTTGATCGCCGGTGAGACAAAGAGCTTTGGTTCGGGTGGTTCCGACATCCTGTTGATCAGAACGGATCACGCCGGAAATCTTCTCTGGGCAACGACATTTGGCGGGCCCCTTGATGACTACGCGCAATCGGTTATCCAGACCTCGGACACCGGGTTCGCGGTGGCCGGCATCTCCTATAGCTATGGCTCCGGAAACGGCGATTGCATTCTCTTGAAGCTCAGCCCAACGGGAAACCTTTCCTGGGCAAGAACATACGGAGGCGCGAGGCTTGACCTGGCATCCGACCTGATAGGAACATCTGATGGCGGTTTCCTGATCGCGGGGTATTCATTCAGCTTTTCCAACCCAGAGCATTCTGATTTCATTATAATCAGGACGAACTCCTTCGGCTGGCCTTCCTGGACGAGGCTTTTCGGTGGCGTCAGCGGCGACTACGCGCGGAGCGTTGTTGTAGCCGCTGATGGCAATTATGTGGTCGCTGGTTCCACTTACAGCTTCGGTTCCGGACAATACGATTTCATGGTTTTGAAGATAGACCCGACTGGCAATCTCATCTGGGCGAGGACTTTCGGGGGCCAGGACATGGAGTATGCCCAGGATGTTATTCCCACACCCCAGGCTGGATGCGTGGTTGTTGGCGAGACCCAGGACTATGGCGCGGGGCTTCACGATTTCATGCTCCTGAACATCAGCCAGTCCGGGAATCTACTGTGGGCAAGAACATTTGGCGAAGCGAACGCTGACTATCCGAGGTGTGTCGTTCGGACGCCCGACAACGGCTATGTGATAGCGGGTTATTCATACAGCTTTGGAGCCGGAGCCTATGATGTTCTCGTCCTCAGGACGGACACCGGCGGCCAACATCCCGGTTGCACCCAGGATTGTCTGCCGCAGGTATTGTCAGCCTCGCCGATGACCTCCAATACATACCTGGGCGCGACCTGCAACCCGACAACAGCATCCCCATCCGTTGTTGTTACCGATCTTTCCCTCACGACAACCACAGCCTGCGAGGCTTTTGGGGCAGGCGAAGGGGATTACGGCCGTGGCTCGGCTCCCTCATCCCGCATTGTTCCCGGAGGCATTGTTTTTCTCTCGCCCATGAAAATGCCATTGAGGATATTCTCATCTGATGGAAGGCTTGTTCGTTCCACAGAGCTTGAAAGGGGTGAGAATTTCATATCCCTTGAAACAGGCGTCTATTTGTGGATCGCGGGGGAGCGATCCGGCAGGGCTGTTGTGAGGTGAGTTCGGGGATGATTCCCTGATCCGACAATCCCTGCGCGGTCTTTTTGCCTGATTTAAAGATCTTACCCAGTCAGCTCCTGTTGCCTGATTTATAAAGCTGACCCTACTATCCCATTGTGCGTAGCACAATGGCGCTTTCGGCGTTTTCTGGTTCACCTGGAACATGATAAAGCCTCCTTTCGCTCCGGGGCAGGTTTGGTCTTGTAAAGCATACTGAGGTTGGTCTCAAGGGTATTCACGAGATCACCCATGCTGAAAGAATCCCTCAGTTCCATGAGCTCTCTGACCTTATCCTCTGAGAGGGAGGGAATGGTTCTCTCCAGGGGCAGGAGAGGCTTGTCAAAGTATCGCTTAACCCTTGAACCTTCCCTTACCTTTCTTAGGCACTTCATCCTGGGCCAGAAGAGGTTTGCGAGGAGATTCAGTGCGCCGTAGGCCTTGTTGAGGATGTCCCTCTCCTTCAGGGTTTCAAGCCTCTTGTAGCCCACGAACTTCCTCACTGAGTGCCCGTTTCTCTCCTCCACATAGGCATTCTCATCCTTCTTGTATTCCCTTGACCTCAGGAACTTTATCCCTGTTTTATCAGACCACCTTACCAGGTGAGCATTCAGGAACTCGGAACCATTATCGGTCTGGAAGGTCTTTATCGGGAAGGGAAAGAGGGAGAAAACAACCTCAAGTGCTTCAAACACAGCTTGCTGGGATTTGCCGAGGCAGGCCCAGGCCACGCTCCAACCAGTGAAGATGTCCGTAGCTGATACAGTGCACACATAATAACCACAGGGGTTATCCCCGCAGTGGATTACCAGGTCTATCTGAAGGTGGCCTGGCTCAGAGGGCCTATAGTAAAGCTTGGCCAGAGGGACCAGAGACTTGATGAGGGGTGAGGCTGAGCTCGTGTCCCTCTTTCCTTTCTTCCTGCTAAACCGCTCCCCGGAAAGAAGTTCATCAATCGTGGCAGGAGAAATCTCCATGAGCTTGGCCTTTGTCCCATCGTCTATGCGTAGGGACCCTTCCTTTATGAGGTGATCCAGGTTCTTCCTTATGAACTCCGCGAGAAGCTTGGAGCACTGGTAGCCGCTTAGACGCCACAGGTTAATCAGCGCGGCCTTCACAAGCTCGTCGTATTTCCTTCTCCTCTTTCTGGGTTTGGGCTTTCTTTTGGGAATCAGTTTTTCGGGTTCAAGAAAGGCCATCTTGAGGATGGATACAGCATACTTGGGATGGTAGTCTGTCAGAGAGCAGAACTCCCTCTTCAACTGGCTTTTACGACGCCTGTCGGCCATACGGTATTCCTTGGCCATTGCTAGAGCAATCTCTCTTCTTGTTGATAAGCTCATCTTGGGCATACCTCCATAAGCTTAAACCTTACCTCTCTGGGTAAGAAAATTAAACCAGGTAACAGGCCCCCTTTGGGTAAGATTTTTGAGGAGGCAAAACGGCTACTTGACAGTCCACGCGAAATCGGTTATAATTATCACCGTGATGAAAAAAAGTGCGATGGCAGTTTTAATAATTTTGCCGGCTACGCTCCTGGCCGGCGATCTCATAATAAACGAGGTCTCGGTGAACCAGGGCGGATGGGTTGAAATAAAGAACACCGGCTCGTCCCCCGTGAACCTCAAAGGCTGGCAGATAATGAACTCTGGCGGCTCGGATGCCCTGCCGGATGTGACCGTTAAGGCCGGTGGCTACCTGGTCATAGCCGGGAGCAGGGCGGTCAGGGCTGATGTATATCTCTCTGACGGTTCGGTTGGCTCTGGACTCATCGGCTCCGGAGACATGCTCGCGCTGGTTGACCCTGATGGTCAGGTTGTTGATGTGATGAACTGGGGCGAGTCCAACCCGAGCTGGAAAAACTACACCCCTGGCCTTTGGGGCCGCGGCCCCTCAATGGCCTCCACCGGCATCCTTGCCAGGATACCGGACGGAGCGGACAGGGGCCTGGCGAGGGATTTCAGGGAGATGCCTCAGGCCACCCCCGGCGAGGAGAACACATACCCCATGGGACTGGATGTGCCCTCCTGGGGAAAGATAAAGGCACTCTTCTCGCCAGGTTCAAGATAAGGGTTCGCCGGGAGCCTCAAAAAACAGGTTTCAGGTAATCTCGTGGCAATCTATGTTCCAACAATATCCAGCTGGAACTCCGGAACCAGACCTTCTGCCTTTGCTCTCTCAAGGAGCTCGTTCAAGCCCTTCAGTGCCTTCTCGTCCATCGCCTCGGTCTGCCGGTTGACATACATGGCGACAAACCGTTCCAGTGTCCGGGCCGAAAGTCCTCTGCCAAAACCGGCCGCATAGGCCAGGGCTTCATCCCGGTGGTCCAGGGCATAGGAAATGCTCTCGGAGAGTATCCGGACAAGATCCGATATTACCTCGCGGCCAAGGCTCCTCTTCACCAGATTCACGCCGAGAACAAGGGGCAGGCCTGTTTCAGCCTCCCACCACTCGCCCAGGTCAATCACCTTTGAAAGCCCCTCGTCCTGGTAAGTGAGCTGGCCCTCGTGAATGAGGAGGCCCGCGTCCGCGGAACCGGATTTCACCGCTGAGATTATCCGGTCAAAAGGGACAACGACATGCCTGAACTCGCCGAGCGCGAGCCTCGCGGCCAGAAACGCTGTGGTCATCTCGCCCGGAACGGCAATAAGGAGGCCATCCAGATCGCGAGGGCTCAAGGGTTCTCGCGCGACGATCAGGGGGCCGTAGCCCTCACCAACGGACGCGCCGGCCCTGGTAAGAAGATATTTTCCCCAGAGATAAGGATAGGCGGCCGCGGACGCGGCCGAAAGGTCAGGCTCGCCAGCCATGCACATCCTGTTGAGGGTCTCTATGTCGCGGTAGGCCTGGATGAACTCATATGGCCCCGTGTCAATCCTTGCTTTCACTATCGCGTAGAACATGAAGGCGTCATCAGGGTCAGGGCTGTGCGCGACGAGTATTTTCACCCTGAGATTATACCGGCTGGCGCAGGGTTCCCGCACCTGCAGGACAGGCTCGTCTTCGGGTTGAGGCGACCAGAGCCGCCTGAATATATTTGGGCAGAATCCCACTGCACATCATTGAACCCGATGATCCCGAATTATATCCCTTCTCAGCTCTCCGACAAACCTCTGATAATAGCTGACCGAATGCAGGGTCGCAAGGACAGGCCCAAGCATCTCGTCCGAGAGAAACAGGTGCCGAAGGTATGCCCTGGTGAAGTTCTTGCAGACATAGCAATCGCATTCCGGGTCAGGAGGCATGGGATCGTCTCTGAAACGAGCATTGCGAAGGTTAAGTT
>CBFGJU010000355.1:0-513 GCA_965649155.1 Caldifarciminota bacterium
GTGCAATGAGTTTGCCACCCTGTCGGATTCCCTGGCAAGGATGGCAGAGAAACAAAAGAAGGGCCTCACGAAAGGGGATCACCTCTGGCTGTGGGGCGTGCCGAACGAGCTCCGGTGGGCATCGCGCTATGACTGGGAGACGATGGACAGGATAAGCGACCGGGATGAAAGATTTCCGCTGATAGCCGATGTCCTGACTGACCCGAACTCGGACATGTGCGTAGAGGTCGGGATCGGGGAACCTGTCTGGATAGGCGTCCTGGTTCTCATAGATGGAAAATCATACATAGCAGAGGGAGCGTGCTTCAGCTACCACGAGTTCAAACAGCCCGTATCCGGGAGGCTCGCGGACGAGGACTGGTGGTATTGGGACGGGGAGAGGCCGGGAAAGCAGAAATGGCTTGAGAAGATAGGGGATTACTAGATTCGGCTGGTCAACAGCGGGATCACACGAGGGATCTCATGGAGATTATCGGCTCGGTCGCGAGGAATTCCCTAACCTGGGAAAGATCG
>CBFGJU010000355.1:523-6861 GCA_965649155.1 Caldifarciminota bacterium
TTAGATGGTTAGGCCTGGGCCAGCCACCACAGCAATCCCAGGATGGTCTTCGCGTCCTGGAACCTGGCCTCCACGAGGCCCGAAATGACATCCTCCTTGCTGAGAAGGACATTTGAGAGAATCTCATCCGGATCGGGCTCTTTCTCGCCTGGAACCAGGCCCTCTGCAACGAAGCCGGTCATGAGCTCATTGGAATATCCTGGCGCGAGGTAGAATTCGCCGAATTTCACGAGATCCCCCGCCCGATACCCGGTTTCTTCCAGAAGCTCTCTGGCCGCGGCCTGCTCAGGGGCCTCACCATCCTCAATCTTTCCCGCGGGAAGCTCAAGGATGAAACCGCCGGTTGGGTGCCGATACTGGTTCACCAGGACAACTCTCTGGTCATCGGTCAGAGGGACTATAAGTACGGACCTGCCGAAAACCACATACTCTCTCTCAGCCTCTCGGCCGCCGGGAAGGGCTATTCTGTCCTTCTTGAGGGTGAGCAGTCCACCCTTGAAAATGGTCGCGCTCTCGGTGACTTCAATTCTCATGGACAAATTATAGCTCCCGGGCTACTCTCGCCACCACAATAAAACGAGAAAAACAGGGGCATTCGGGTTTATAATTTGCGTCTTGAGCAAGGGATTGTTTCGCATTTTGCAGGTCGCTGATGTTTATTACCCACATCCAGGTGGCATACCTGAGCACATAAAACACCTCTCGGAGGGCCTCATGGCCAGGGGCCACCAGGTTGAAATCCTGACCGCCAGGTTCCCGAAAAGGAACTTCCCCAGCTGGGAAGAACCGCCCAATGTGATAAGGGTTGGCAGGAGCGTGAAGATACCCGCGAACAGATCAATGAGCTCAATAACAGTGTCTCCGAGGGTTTCAAAGAAGGTCAAGGAGATAATCCAGCACGGTAACTATGACATCGTTCACACTCACGGCCCCTTGGCCCCGGTTCTGCCCCTTCTGGCGGTGAAACACGCGAGGTGCAAGGTGGTGTCAACCTTTCACGCGGCCCACGGGGAATCCCTCGGATACGAGATCTTCGGGGGCTATCTGAGAAAGTGGCATGACAGGATAGACGGCAGGATAGCGGTTTCCGAGGTTGCTCGTGAGACCGTGGCCCGGTATTTTCCAGGCGAGTTCAGGATAATCCCGAACGGGGTTGATGTGAAAAGGTTCAGCCCGGACAACCCTCCCCTCCCCCATCTCTCCGGAATAGGCAAAAAGATCCTCTTCGTGGGCAGGCTGGAGCCGAGAAAGGGCGCGAAGTTCCTGTTCCAGGCCATGCCGATGATCCTGAAGCGGGTTCCGGACGCCAGGCTGGTGGTCGTGGGATCGGGGATGACCCGGTGGTATAAGCGGTTCGTGGATTCATCCGTGAAGGACAGGGTCATTTTTGAGGGTTTCGTGAACCCGGACATTCTGCCCAGGTATTACACATCCGCGGATGTGTTCTGCTCGCCGGCAACGGGAGGGGAAAGCTTTGGCATAGTGCTACTGGAGGCAATGGCGTCCGGGGTGCCCATAGTCGCGTCGGACATACCCGGCTACAGGTGCGTGATGGAAGAAGGGAGGGAGGGATACTTCGCGAGGCCGGAGGATCCGGAAAGCATTGCGGAGGCAATAGTCAGGGTTCTTTCTGACCCGAACGCGCGCGAGATGGGTAAGAGGGGAATTGAAAAATCAAGGAACCTTTACTCGTGGGAAAGGGTGGTTGGAATGATTGAGGACTTCTACAGAGAGGTAATGTCCAGGCCTTGAAAGCGAAAACCTCGTCATTCACAGGCGTCCTGAGATACAGGAATTTTACCATATTTTCGGTTGCCCAGATGATCTCCCAGTTCGGGGACCGGCTCAACAACATGGCCCTGCTGGGCCTCATCGGCGCGAAGGCCGCTGGTTCGCCATTCGCGTTCTCGCAGATAGCCATTTTCGCCAGTCTGCCCGTCCTGATCTTTGGCCCGGTCTCCGGAGTCCTCGCGGACAGGCTGAACCGGAAATGGGTCCTGGTCGCTGTTGACGCGGCCCGAACCCTGATAGTCTTTCTGATACCAACCCTGTTTTACCTTACAGGGAACCTCCTCCTGGTTAACATAGCGGTCTTCCTGATGTTCCTGCTGGGACTGCTGTTCAACTCCGCGAAGATGAGCGTCCTGCCTCACCTGGTCAGCAACAAGGGCGAATACCTGACCGCAAACGCGGTCGCGAACTTCATCGGCCGGTTCGCCACATTCCTGGGGCTTTTGCTTGGCGGTTTCATCGTTGACCTCTACATCTGGCACAGCCTGGGGTGGGATGGCTGGCGCGCGGGTTTCTACATAGATGCCTCTACTTACCTCATATCGGCCGCGTTCCTTTCCGCAATGTCTTTGCCCAGGCTCGCTGTAAAGCCGGCCGAGAAATCAAGGAAATCCGAAGGATCAGGCGGCGTGAATTCCATGTTGGGGTCAAGCTGGGAGGACATAAAATCAGCGGTATCGCTGATAAGGCGCCGGACCCTGATAAGGCTGGTTTATGGGGCAGTGGCGCTCGTGGTCTTCTACATGGGCGCCGCTTACTCCCTGGACATAATGATCGCCCAGCAGGTTTTCGGGTTCGGGACAAAGGGCACCGGCGTCCTGGGCGGGATACTCGGAATAGGCCTCATACTCGGTTCGCTGTTCGTGGGAAAGTGGGGAAAGAGATGGGGTGAGATGAGGCTAATGTTCTGGGGACTTTTCCTCCTGGCAATACTGATGGGGCTTTCAGCCTTCACGGCCAACTTTGTTCTCTTCTGTCTCTTGACCCTGGCCGCGGGGTTTCTCATGTCAGTTGTTTTCGTCGTCCAGGATACCCTTTTCCACAGGATGGTCCCTCCGAGCCACAGGGGCAGGATATTCGCGGTAAAGGAGCTCCTCTGGGCGGGTGGGTTTATGGTTTCTGCGGTTTTTCTCGGCGCGGTCGGTGAGTTCATGAAGCTTTTCATCAGCTACCACGCCGCACTGCAATCACTGCTGGTCGCTTGCGCTCTGGCAATAATCGCCGCGCTCCTTGCCTCGCTGTTCTGGACGAGAAAGAAAAGCGGGCGTAATTCGTGAGCTGGCAGGTGTCTTCCATCCGAAACTCTCGCGCTTGACTTTCTCTCTGGACTTCATAATTTGCCCGCGCGGGAATGAAATCCAGCCGAGGGGGAAAAAGCACGAAAGACCTGTTGAAAGCGTAGATGGTGCTGGGAGTGGTGGGATGCTCAAAGAACAGAGCCAACGGCACGGCCGGAACAGAGGGAGCCGAACCCGATCAGTTCTCCAAGCCGGTGACGGTCTATACCCGAGAGATACTGCGATCCCCCGGAAGAGCGCGGCCAAAAGGGACACGGATATCTCCGTGGGTTCCTACGGCAATTGCAGTCCGAACATTTGCTACTGATAAGCGAAAGGAACCACAAGCCGCAAGTTATGGCTCTTACCCATATCCACTGGTCATCAAACTTGACACCGCAGGGAATCTGCGTTGCATATACGAAAATCACGAGGTATTCTCCGGGATCGTCCGCAACCTGGTTCCCGATAACGAGGGCGGGGCCTTCATCCAGGCTAACACCTTTGCTGGCCAGGATACAGCGTATTATCTCCATGTTGCCCACTTGGTTGACGGCCAGGCCATCGCCGAGAATTCTGGCAAGGGCCAGGAACTCAGGGTTCTCATGGCTCCCAATGGCTTCTGGGTTTCAGGCTATAAGGGAGAGGCCCTGATCTACGACCCCGCGGGCCGCCTGGTTCTGAAAAAAGAGATGAGAAGCAAGACCCTGGTAAACCCGTTAAGTCCTGGGGTCTATTTCGTGGTGGCCAGGAAGGAAAGGGGGAAGGTCGCGGTCAGGTAGGATTTGGGCGAGCACTTGTAACAACCAACAAGGCATAAGCTCACTGCCACCTGTATTCTATAACTGGTGAAAGCAAAACCTTCAGGTCTCCGAGGACGCTTTCCTCCTCCTCGTCGCCGTAAATGAGAAACCGCAGGAGGCTCGGCTTCTTCGGCCTCTTCATCAACCTGGCCTCCTTCAGTCCTCCCATCTTCTTCGCGGTCTCAATAGCGTCGTGATAACTGCCTGTCCTGTCCACCAGGCCCAGAGCCGCGGCCTGCCTGCCCGTGAGTATCCTGCCGTCTGCAACCGAAAGGACGCTTTCCCTGGAAATCTTCCTTCCCGAAACAACAACATCAACGAACTGGCCGTATATGTCCTGGACAGCCGTGTCCAGAAGGGCCATCTCGGCCTCGGTCCTCTTTCGGAACGGAGAGGTTATGTCCTTGTGCTCCTCTGATTTGACTACCTCAACCTCCGCGCCTATCTTCTTAAGGGTGCCCTCTATGACAGGCAGGGTCATTATCACCCCTATGGAACCGGTTATGGTGCCGGGGGAGGCTATTATGGTGTCAGCCGCGCAGGAGAGATAATAACCGCCGGACGCGGCCACGGAACCCATATAGACCACGACGGGCTTCTTGTGTTCCTCGCGCGCCCTGAGAAGTGCCCTGTATATCTCGTCCGCCGCGACGACCCCGCCTCCGGGGCTGTTGACCTTCACCAGTATGACCTTGACCCTGCCATCCTCAGCGAGCCTGTCTATCCACTCAACCGTCCTGTCGGGCTTCACGAGGGTTCCCTCTATCTCCACCAGGCCGATGTAGCCGCCGCGGTCAAAGACCAGGCCAACCGTCAGCGCGGAAACAGCCGCCGCGGCCAGGATGGCCCCCACCAGATACAGGATCTTTCTCATAAAAGGGTCAATCCCCCTTAGCAAAGAGCATTCCGGCTCTCAGGAACGGGTAGGCATAGCCGTAGTTCTCGTCAAAGATGTATCCGCCACCGGTCTCAAGAAAGAGGCCGTTCCCCCAGGTGTAGCCCGCGGATGTCTTGACCCCCATTGACCACTGGAGCGTCGGCTCGTCCTCTGTGACCCCGGAGAGAAGCAGGATGTGCAGGCCCGTGGCCAGCTTCAGGAACCAGCGGGACTTGTGGGGCTTGGTGCCTATGCCCACCATCACGGGGATTTCCTTTATGGAAACATCCCTGGTTCTCTCTACCCACTTGTCGTGCTCTGAGTCATAAACGCTGTCCTTAAGGGTCGCGGGGGTTATGTGCATCTGAAAACCCGACGAGAGAAACATCCTGGTCTCAAGGGGCGGGAGGAATATCCCGGTTTCGGTGCTAACGCCATAGGACATGCCATCGTGGGAACCCCCCGCGAAAAGGGTGCCGCCGCCAGAGAGCCAGAACCCGGTGGGCTTGTCGTCCGCGGAAAGGACTCCCATCAGTATCAAGAGGGCAAGGGAAAGCTTTTTCATCTGGCGAGAAGTATAATCCCCCCCGTGGAGGCATTTCAACAAAAGGTTGCCTGGTTTCTGGCAAATATCCTGGAATATCCGCCAGATGAAAATGAGAAGTATAACCCCCCGTGGAGGCATTTCAACAAAAGGAGACGCTAGCTGTCCTTGCCTTATAATATACCCCGATGAAGAGGTTCCTTCTTTTTGCGCTGGTTTTAAGCTCGTGCGTGAGCGCACCGACGGCCGAGGACGCGAAAATCCACTACCGGCAGGGATACCAGTATATGACCCTGGGCGAGATCGCTCTTGCAAAGGATGAATTCACAAAGGCAATAAAGATAGACACGACCTTCGCGGAGGCATACTGCAGGCTCGGATACATCTATGCGGCCGAAGGAAACCATGTTGACGCGATGTTCAACTACCGCAAGGCTATCTCCCTTGACCCATCCTATGCTGACGCGCACTACTACCTTGCCCTTTCTCTTCTGGCAAACGGGGACACGGCAAAATCGCTTGAGGAGTTCTATGCCGCGGTCCAGACGGATTCCAACCATGTCCTGGCAAGAGAGGCTCTCGGCTCATTTCTTCTGGCCGCCGGAAGATACGAGGACGCCTATCCCCACTACCAGGCCCTTGCCAAACTGAAATATCAGGACCTGAATGTGCAATACACCTTTGCGGTTCTCGGCTACTACTCCGGTCACTACAACGAGGCCCTTCTCCCAGCCCAGCGCGTCGTCGCGGCAAACGATGACAACCCTGAGGCCCACTTACTGCTGGGGAGTATCCTTGTCCAGTTAGGCAGATACGGCGAGGCCGGCCTTGAGCTCCAGAAGGCGGCCGATCAGTTCAAGGCACGGGGAGACATTGAAAACGCGGCAAAGGCAAAGAACCTGCTGGACAAGATAAAGAAATAGGGCCAGGCCTTGTGCCTGCCCTATCAGGCCCCCGTGCCTGTCCAGGGACGAACCCAACCCCATCTCTACATCTCGCACTATCAGAGGGTTTCCGATTCATGCAGGAAGTGGGTTCAGAACGAT
>CBFGJU010000356.1:0-6849 GCA_965649155.1 Caldifarciminota bacterium
TGTCTGTCCAGGCCAGGCTTTCTAGCCTGGGGATCAAGGGAGGGCAGGAAGAATGTCTCTTTCGGACCGGAAAGCCTGAGCAGGACCGGCATACTTTGATAATTTTCCCGGGCATGGCTTCCCAGTCCCGCAGGAAGGTATGCCGGGTTGAGAATGTGATAAATGCCGGGTTGGAAAACCCGCGCCGGGACTATCCGTTATTCGGTTTCCCTGTGCCACCACGGCCTGAGGGCGGAGCTTCTGATCAAGGTTTCGGGATATATGGAAGCGTGCGATCTCGGCTGGGTGCTTCAGTAGCCTATTTCCCCCCAGCTCTCCCTGGCCTTCTCAACATTCCTCTGGTGCTCCTCGTATGTCGCGGAGAACATGTGGTCCCCTTTGCCCGTTGCGACGAAAAAGAGGTAATTCGTCTTCGCCGGGTGAAGAACCGCGTCTATTGACGCGAGGCCGGGATTGCATATGGGGGTTGGCGGCAAGCCCAACCTCTTGTAGGTGTTGTAGGGGCTGTTGAGTTCCAGCTCCTCGCCGCTGAGCCAGGCAGGATTCTTCCCCAGGACATAACCCAGAGCGCTGTTGGACGCGAGGGGCATTTTTCTCGCGAGCCTGTTGAGAAAAACCGAAGCCACTATCGGCCTCTCCCTGTCCAGCCTTGTCTCGGATTCAACCAGGGAGGCCAGGTTAACCACATCCGGGACGGTCATTCGGAGCTCCTCTGCCGCGGCGAGGCGCTCCGGAGTCCAGAACGAGAAGTGCCTCTCAACCATCCTGGCCAGGATGGCCCGGGGTTTCTCGCCCTTGTAGAAGAAATATGTGTCCGGGAAAAGGAATCCCTCCAGGCTGGATAGCCCCTTGAGGAACGGGTATGCCTCTGCCAGGGAATCAATGAATCTCCTGTCCTTCAGGAGAGCGCAGAACTCTGCTGAATCCAGGCCCAGGCTGTCCGAGAAAACCCCGGCCATCGCCGCTCCCGTGGTGCCCTCTGGTATGGTCACCCTTACCTCAAGGCTCCCGACTGGCCCGGCCAGGAGCTTTGTTATTGCCCTCCACTCGTGGTCGTGCTTTCGGAAGACATAATAACCGGCCTTTATGTGTCCCTCCTTGCCTGAGGCCCTGAGAAAGAGCAGAAACAGAGCAGGGCTTTCAATCACACCCCTGGACTTGAGGGTGTCCGCGAAGCTAACCAGCGATTGCCCCATTCCCAGGCTGACCTTGACCTCCTGGCCCGGTGGCCCGCCAAAATACGCCCAGCCTGCCGCGGCCACAGCGAGGGCTATGCCGCCGACTATGAGCCAGGCCCTCGCCTTCATTTTTCTTCCTCTATTATGGGTTCGGGAACCCACCTCAGGCCCCCGAGCTTCTGGAACCAATACTGAAATGTGACCTTGCCCGTTGAATCCGGCTCCGCCAGGACCTTGACCTTGACGAAATAGTCGTAGCCGTGGCCCTCTTCCCAGCCATTGTGATCCGTGTCAAGCCAGAGGGCATAGACGGAATCCGCTTTCAGCACCGGAGAGTAATTCTCCTGATACGACAGGGTGTCCGGCGCGACCAGGCTGTCCTGGCCCCAGCTGGCGAACCGGGTCTTCTTCTCGTTGAAGGGTTCTCCGAAAGCATTGAAATCAGGCGAGACCATGCGGATGGAATCAGGGTTCGTGGTATCCGGGCGAAAATCATCCAGATAGAGGCTGAAATTGTCGTCTTTGGCGGTGTCAGACAGGGCATACAGGACGAACTTTCCGTCCCCGGTGAAACCCAGGGCCGAGACCCCCTCCCCATCTCGCTCATATAGCTCCTCCACCGTATCCGTGACAGCGGACAGGTCAACCTCATCTATGGTGCTCTCGGTCCCGCCGATGGCAATGGTTTTTATCTTCCTGGCCGGCGTGGTCAGATAATAAGATGTGTCGGTCCCTTCATAGACCTTTACTTCGTCAATCCAGAGCTGGTATCGTTCAGCGCCAACGACGCTATACCAACTGACCGTGAGCGCGGCTCCGCCCTCCTCAACCTTCAGGTGTATCTGCGGACTGCCAGCGAGGCCGCCTTCATCGCAGGAGGCCGCGAAAAGCCCGGCGAGAACCAGAAACCCGATTCTCTTGATCATTGTGAAAATATAAGGCATGGCAAGATTTGGGGACAATATAGGCTCACGGTGTCAAAAAATCTTTCCGGCTCTCGGGGTGAGGCTGGAAAACCTTCTCACATGTTTCTCCTGTATCTCCCGCCTATCTCGTAAAGCGCGTGGGTTATCTGGCCGAGGCTGGCATACCTGACGGTCTCCATGAGCTCCGCGAATATATTTCCGCCCTCGCGCGCGACCCGCTTCAGCCTGGCTAGGGCCTCCGGCGCCTTATCCTTGTTCCTCTCCTGAAAGGCCCGAAGGTTCTCCAACTGCGAGCGCTTCTCTTCCTCGGTTGCCCTTGCGAGCTGTATGTCCTGCGGGATGAATTCCTCCGGGCTCATGTCCGGGTTCACGAATGTGTTGACCCCAACAATGGGCAGTTCTCCGGAGTGCTTTTTGAGCTCGTAGACCATGGATTCCTCCTGTATCTTTCCCCTCTGGTAGCCAAGCTCCATCGCGCCCAGGACACCCCCGCGTTCGGATATGCGCTCAAACTCTGCAAGAACCGCTTCCTCAACCAGGTCAGTCAGCTCCTCCATTACGAAACTTCCCTGGGATACATTCTCGTTTTTGGCGAGGCCGAACTCCCTGGCAACTATCATCTGGATGGCCACTGCCCTGCGAACCGACTCCTCGGTTGGAGTGGTGACCGCCTCGTCATATGAGTTGGTGTGAAGGGAATTGCAGTTGTCATAGTAGGCTATAAGGGCCTGCAGTGTGGTTCTTATATCGTTGAAAGCCATCTCCTGCGCGTGCAGGGAACGGCCAGATGTCTGGATGTGATACTTCAGCTTCTGAGACCGCTCGTTTCCGCGGTATCTCTCCCTCATGGCAACCGACCATATCCTCCTCGCGACCCTTCCCAGGACAGAGTATTCCGCGTCCATGCCGTTGGAGAAGAAGAACGAGAGGTTGGGCGCGAAGTCGTCTATTTTCATGCCCCGGCTCAAGTAATACTCAACATAGGTGAATCCGTTCGCCAGGGTGAAAGCGAGCTGGGTTATTGGGTTGGCTCCGGCCTCCGCGATGTGATAGCCACTTATGCTCACGGAGTAGAAGTTGCGGACCCCTTTCTGTATGAAATACTCCTGGACATCCCCCATTAGCCGGAGGGCGAAATCTATTGAGAATATGCAGGTGTTCTGGCCCTGGTCTTCCTTCAGGATGTCCGCCTGGACCGTTCCCCTGACCGTCTGCAGGGTGCAGGCCTTTATCTCCTCGCGCTCGGCATCGGTGGGTTCCCGGCCCTTCTCGGCGCGGAATTTTTCCAGCTGTTGTTCTATGGCAGTATTGAAGAACATGGCTAGAATTATTGGCGCTGGGCCGTTTATGGTCATAGAGACGCTCGTTAACGGGTGGCACAGGTCAAATCCCGCGAGCATCTTCTTCATGTCATCAAGAGTGCAGATGCTCACCCCTCCTTCCCCTATTTTGCCGTATATGTCCGGGCGCTCCGCGGGGTCCTCGCCATAGAGGGTCGGGCTGTCAAACGCGACCGAAAGCCTTTTCATTGGATCGTGCCTTGTCAGGTAGTGAAATCTCCTGTTGGTGCGTTCAGGTCCGCCCTCGCCGGCGAACTGGCGCCGCGGCTCCTCCTCGGTCCTTCTCAGGGGAAATGTCCCAGCTGTAAAGGGGAAATAGCCCGGAAGGTTCTCCAGCCACAGGTATTTCAGCCTCTCGCCGTAGTCCTGGTATTTCGGGAGGGCGACCTTTGGTATCCTGGTTCCGGAAAGGGTTTTCACGAATAGCTCGTGGGTTATCTCCCTGTCCCTGACCTTTATCGTCAGGGTCTCGGAGGAGTATCGCTGGATCGTATCATCCCAGGATGAGAGGAGTTTTTTCGCCTCTGGCGCGAGCCTGGCCTCGCACTCGTCCCTGAGCTTTCTCAGTGATTTTATCGTTTCCTCGCCACAGCCGTTCTGCTGGGCAATCTCAAGAGCGCCCTCCAGCTGGTAGAGCCTCCGGGCCACCGCGACCTGCTCCATGCCCTTCCTCTTGTATTCCCGGACGGTTCTCGCTATCTCTCCCAGATAATTCTCCTTTTCCCTGGGAATGATCGTGTAGTCCTTGCGTTCCAGCCATTCCTTCGTATATCTCGCGGACGGGTCAATGTCCTGGCCGACCTTTTCTCTCAGCTTGTCGGCCAGGAGACCGTAGAGCGCGTTCACGCCCACATCGTTAAAACGGCTCGCTATCGTCCCTATCACCGGCAGGTCATCGTCAGGGACCGAGTGGTCTATTTTGTGATTTCGCCTGAACTGCTTTCTGACATCCCGAAGTGCCTCCCACGCGCCTCGCCTCTCAAACTTGTTAATAGCGACTATGTCCGCGTAGTCCAGCATGTCTATCTTTTCCAACTGCAGGGACGCTCCATACTCCGGGGTCATCACATACATGGAAACATCCGAGACCTGGGTTATCTCCGTGTCCCCCTGGCCTATTCCTCCTGTTTCAACGAACACCAGGTCAAACCCCGCGGCCCTGCAGACCTCTATGGCGTCGCGGGTCGCCCTTGAGAGCTCGGACTTCGCGCCGCGGGTCGCCAGGGAGCGCATGTAGACCCTCTGGTCGTTGATGTGGTTCATCCTTATCCTGTCCCCGAGGAGCGCGCCGCCGGTCTTTTTTCGGGACGGGTCAACGGATATTATGGCCACTGTTTTATCCGGACTGCGCTCAAGAATACGCCATGTCAGCTCGTCGGTTATTGAGCTCTTTCCGGCGCCACCTGTGCCCGTTATGCCGATGACCGGCGCCTTCTTCGTCTGGAGACCCCTTACCCTTTTCAGGACCTCCTCCTTGTCCTTCCCGTCAGAAAGCTCCTCAACCAGGGTTATCAACCTGGCTGTCGCTCCATGGTCGCCTTTTACGAGCCTGTCATATAGCTCGTCGTCAACGAGCTCGGCTGTGGAAAAGTCAGATTGCTTTAGCATGTCATCAATCATCCCCGAAATCCCCATCCGCCGGCCGTCCTCTGGCGAGTATATCCTTATGCCGTATTCGGCGAGCTCCTTTATTTCCCTCGGAATGATGACCCCTCCGCCGCCTCCGAATATCCTTATGTGGCCGGCCCCGCGCTCGTCAAGAAGGTTACGGATATACCTGTAGAACATCATGTGCCCGCCCTGGTAAGATGAAACCGCTATGGCCTGCGCGTCCTCCTGAATAGCGGCGTTCACTATCTCACCAGCGGACCGGTTGTGTCCAAGGTGGATAACCTCCGCGCCGGCTTCCACCAGGAATCGCCTTATCAGGTTAATAGACACATCGTGCCCGTCAAAAAGCGAGGTCGCGGTGACGAACCTCACCTTGTTCTTCGGTTTGTATTCTGTCATGCCTGCGAAAATTCTAAAGCTGGACGCGGATAACATGCCAGGAATCGCTCAAGCCTGGCAGTTTCGGTCTGCTATCCTGTCCTTCCCGGATAGATCTCCAAGGCTGTGGATAGCAGTTCCATCGCTCTCGCCAGCTTCCCGCACTCAAGCACATAGGCTATCCTGACCTCATTTCTTCCCGCGCCCTCTGTGGCATAGAATCCTGAGGCTGGCGCTAGCATTACGGTTTCCTTTAGGCCAGTGGCCTTCCAGAAATCCGAGAGGAGCCAGGCCGCGAAGCTGTCCGCGTCGTCAACCGGTAGCGCGGCTATGGTGTAGAAGGCCCCCTCAGGCAGGAATGTCTTCACCCCAGGCATCTTCACGAGGGCCTCATAGATCGTGTTTCTCCGATTCTTGTATTCTTCTATCATTGGCAGGATGTAATCCTCCGGAGGTATCCCGTATGCGGCGTCAGCGGCCACCTGTTCCAGCTGCGGCGGGCAGAGCCTGGCCTGGCCGAACTTCAGACACGATGACCAGACATCCCTGTTCTTGGTGACTATGTTGCCCATTCGGGCGCCGCACATGGAGAAGCGCTTTGATATGCTGTCAAGCATTATGGCCCTGTCCCTGATTTCCGGGAAAGAGAGGACGGATGTGTGCTTTACCCCCTCGTCATAGATGAACTCCCTGTAGACCTCGTCGCCCATGAGAAAGAGATCGTGCTCGGCCGCTATGCTCGCGAGCAGTCCCACCTCGTCCCCGGTGTAGACCGTTCCGGTCGGGTTGTTCGGCGAGCAATAGAGAATGGCTCTGGTTTTGTCGGTTATCTTTGATTCTATTGCCTTCCTATCTGGCAAGTGAAACCCGTTATCCACCGAGAGGGTTACCGGGACCAGTTTCACCGAAACCATGGATGCGAACCCGTTGTAATTCGTGTAGAATGGCTCAAAGACGAGTATCTCCTCGCCAGGATCAGCGACCGCGGCCATCGCGAAGATGATTGCTTCGGAGCCGGCCGTGGTCACGAATACATCCTCCGTTTTGACATCAAGGCCCAAGCCCTGATAATATCCCGCCAGGGTTTCCCTGTAGAACTTCTGGCCCTCCGAGTGGCCATAGGCGAGAACGCGGCCGTCCCATTTCCGCAATGCCTCCAGGGCCTCCCGCGGACTCGGTATGTCCGGCTGGCCTATGTTAAGGTGATAAACCGCGACGCCGGCCTCCTTTGCCGCGTCAGCGAGGGGAACTAGCTTCCTTATCGGGCTTGCCTGGGCTTTCTGTGCTCTCTGGGATATGCGCATAGGGGAATATTATCAGGCCGGAGAACTCCATGGTTCATCCTTGAATATAACCCAGATCCTGCATGAATCAGAAACCTCTCCTCCTGAAGGGGTTATGGGAACGGGGCTAGCC
>CBFGJU010000357.1:0-6828 GCA_965649155.1 Caldifarciminota bacterium
AAAGGAGAATGAGGTCGCGGTGGATGGTTCTCTGTATGTTCCAGCTGTAACGCAGTTCCGCGTCACCAAGCGCGTTGGCGTAGTATGAGCCCTCCGCGAGCCCGAAGATGAACCAGCCATCCCACAGGTCATAGGTGGTGTCAGCATTTATCTCTGGCCAGTAGAGGTTCCCCTTGAGGACTGCCTGATCAAAGCTCTGGCCCTTGACCAAAGAAAGCAGGGTCATGGCCATTGCTGGGCGACGGAAGAAGGACTGGGGATAGTTCTCTATGACCGTCTGGAATGACAGGACAGCGGCCGCGTATTTGTCCAGCGAGTAGCTTATGGCGCCACGCATGTATTCGCCTATGCCGCCCTCCTCAGGGGCAAGCGGGAAGGACAGGAGCTGGTCAGCCATCAGATATGCCTGCGCGCTATCGCCTTTGTAGAAGTATGACTCGGCCATCCGCAGGAAGGCTATGGTGGAGACAACATTGTCACCAGCAAGCGAACGCGATGTCTGGAAGTATTTGATGGCATCGTCATACTTCTTGAAGTGCATCTGACAGCATCCGGCGTAGTATGCGGCGAGGCCCTGGAACTCAAATTCCTTCTTCTTGGCCAGGAAGCTCATCTTCTCCAAGGCCTGGTCATAGTAGTCCAGGCGATAGAGGGAGACGCCCCAGTAATACTGGACATAGTCAGATAGGGGGTGGCCGTGGTAGCGCTTGATGAATTCCTGGGCCAGGGTCGCGGTTCCCTTGTAATCACCGTAGAGGAAGTTGGCCTCTATTATCCCATACTGTATGAGGCCCTCCAAAGGCGTGCCCGAGTAGTCGGTCAGGAGCTTCTTGTATATCTCTATGGCATCAAGGGGGCGCTTGGTCAGGGCAAGGGTTCTCGCGTAGAAGAACTTTGCCTCCGGAAGGTCAGCCTGCGCGAGCTTAAGGACAGCCTCGTCAAACTTGCCCTCTCTATAGTCTATTATGCCAAGGAGAAACTTGGTTCTCGGGGAGTTCTTGTAGTAGGGGTAGGCCTGCAAGGTCTGGACCATCTGCTTGGCATACTGGATGTCGCCGCGGATGGCATAGGCGACGGAAAGGGCATAAACAACCTCCTGCTCCATGTAACTGCCCTTTATGTTGCCATCCTTTGACATCTTGTCAAATTCCTTGACGGCCTTGTTGAAGTCTCCCTGGTTGAAATAGCATTCCAGCATCCGGTAGCGTATCTCGTAGCCGAACTCAAACCTGAACGCGTCCTTCTCTATCTTCTTGTAGATGTTCAGGGCTTTGTCATATTCGCCTCGCTGGAAATACATCTCTGCCTGCTGGTAGGCCTTGTAGAAGTTGTCATATGTCATGGCCCCTATGGTGGCCAGCAGGAGTGCCTTGGCGGTTAAGATACCCATTTTACCAAACCTCCGCTTTTTTAACGGTTAAGAGATAGCCAGACCTCTCAAAGCGCTCGCCCCCCATGTCTATCACCTCAAAATGGTAGTTGTAGTTGCCGGGGGGAACGAGGCGTCCGGAGTCGTCCCTGCCATCCCACTCTATCCTGACCGGCGGGTCGCCCTCGCCCCTGAAGACCCTGACCACCTCGCCGGTCTGTTTCTTCACGAGGACCGTCCACTCGTCGGCCATCTGCCTCGGGAAGGAATGGAGATAGACATAGGCATAGTTGTTGATGTCTCCTTCAGAAGCAGATATGAGCCTTGGATCTGCATTGGCCCAAACCCGGTAGCCGGAGAACATTATGGTTCCGGATACCTGCTGGGTCTCCTCGTATATGGTGTGCGAGGAGTGGTTGTAGGAATAGGTGTAGTCAACGCGACCTATCACATCCCTTATGGTAACCTCAAAACCTCCGCCACCGGATATGTCCTCGTAGTTGGCGCCACCCCTTATGTATAGGAAGGAAAGGGGCCTCGCCTCAGCTCCGCCGAAGAAGTGGAAGTTCTGGTAGTGTGAGCTGTGGGACGCGTCAAAGGTTATCGTGAACCACTCAAGGGGCTTCCAACCGAGGCCCAATCGCCAGACCTGCGGATACCTCTCGTTCTCCGACTTGTGCTTCACATTCATGGGGAGGAAGTTTATCGCCGCGACGCCTATTGACCAGTTGTCGTTGGGCTTGAAGAGCATCCCCAGGTCCATTCCAACGGCCGCGGTAGTAAAGTAGAAAACCCTCTCATACTGGACCTTGAGGTTTCCACCTATCGCGAGGCTGTGGGTCAGGGATTTGCTGTAGGAAAAGAGGCCGGCGCGCTGGGCAAAGCCTGTCCAGACGACCTCCTCGGTCCCACCGGTGTCGCCGTAGAGGATGAGGTCGGGCGCGTCTACCTGTATTAGCGTGATGCCGAAGGAACCATATGTTGCCGTCGGGAAGCTCAGCGCCGCGAAATAGTAGTCAGCGGGGCCGGTCTCGGGGACCGCGTTTGGCATCCAGTAGGTTCCGGCCATGACATTCTTGCGTTGGAGAAAAGCGAGTCCACCAGGATTGAAGTATATGGTCTCTATGTCATCGGCAAGGCCAGTGAAGGCTTTGCCGAGGGCGAACGGCCTCGCGCCCACGCAGTAGTCATACAGGCCTCCGGGCATTCCGCCATCAGCCATGGCTCCCAGAAGGCTACCCATTATCATTCCAGCTGTTCCGAGCGCTATCATTCTTTCCTCCTTACCAGGTTACCCCTATCCACTCTCGCTGTTGATAACCGGCGTATCCGGGCAGATCAAGGGTGGTCATTATAAGCATATATTGGCCGGACTGAACCTTTCTCTTGCCATTGGTGACACCATACCACTTGGCTATGCCGTCGGAATTCATGTTGCCAGTGCTGTCCCAGACGAGCTTGCCGTAGATATCGTATATCTCAAACTTGAACTTGAGACCAGGCTGAGCGTGTATCCATACGGGGGTCAACCCCGTATCCGAACTGTGGAGCCAACTGGGCGCCACCTTGAAGACTTTGGTGTCCTGGCCCTTCAGGGCCGAGATAGCAAGGAGCAAAACACCTGCTATGGTTAAGAGCCTTTTCATCTTCTAAAACTCCTTGTTTTTGTTCTTACCACCATGATTCCAATCCCATCTGTTGCTCGGTCAGAGAACCGGATTCTCCTACCTTGGTTTCCAGGAGCTGGGCTATCTTGTAAATGGCCGAGTAATAGCGGGTATCCATCTTGAGCGGACGTTCCTGATAAGCATCTCCATAGGGCCTCGGCCCCTTGAATTTTATGACGCCCTGTATCTTGACAGAATTCCTGTCGTCCGGAGCCTTGCCCACATAACAGGTCAGCTTTATGCTGGGGTCTCTCACGCCTAGGCCCACGAAGGCCCAAGCCTTCATGCAACAAGAATAGCTGTAGGGTTTGTAGTCGGTGACCAATATCCCTTCCTCCCGAGCATAGGTGGCAACGGGATAACCGGTCTCGTATAAGGCCTCGGTCAGGGCATCAAAGATCTTCTCCCTGTCAGCCTTGAACCTTAGCTCAAGGATATCGGGAGTCCCATGTGGGGGCAGGGTTGCACAACCAACGGCCGCAAAAAACCCTGCCAAAAATAATATCCTTCTCATGCTTGTCCCAAAATATAAAACACCACGACTCCCCGGCGCAAGCTGATCGTTTGGGGTCCGAGGCGATCTTTTGGGGCCAAAACCCTTGTATGACATCACTTTTCCTCCTTTGGTTTGGTGATTATTATTTCAACCCTCCGGTTCGCGGAACGCCCCTCTTCGGTCTCGTTGGATGCCACGGGCTTGGACTCGCCGTAGCCCTTGTAGGCGAACAAACTGCCGGGCAGGCCCTCAACAAGCACGAAGTAGTCTCTGACGGCTTTTGCCCTCGCTTCCGAAAGGGCCTGGTTATCCGGGTATTTGGCCTTGAGGCGTTCGGAAATAGGAACATTATCCGTGTGGCCCTCTATGGTGACGGGATACTTCGGGTAGGATGCCAGGAACCTGGAGACCTTCTTAAGGACTATGACGCCCTCAACAGGCAGATCGGCCGAGCCAGATGTGAAGCGAATCGCCTTTTCGCCCGCGGTTATCTTTATGAACTCTTTCTGCTCCTCTATCTTGAGGCCCTCCACTTTCTTCAAGGCGTCCAGGGCCTCCTGGCGCATCTTCTCAACATTCTGGCGTTCGGCCTCAAGCTTTGCCCTCTCCTCTTCAAGGCGTTGACGCTCCGCGGCGAGCTCCTCCTTGAGACGGGCCATCTCTTGCATCAGTGAATCAAGTTGTCTTTCCCTGGCGCGGAGGAGGGCCTCTTGCTCAGCCGCGAGGGCAAGTGCCTTGTCCTTCGCATAGGCATCGCCGGGCCAGACCTTTACACCGAGCCAGTGGCTGGGGGTTGATCTGTCCCCGAGGTCATATGGGATGGCTATCGCGTAGTCTATCTCCCAGTCAGTTGATTCCATATGGAGGGTTCTGAATCCCGTTCCAAATGAGAATTCCATTGATTCCCCGCCGGCTATCCTGCTCCCACCCCTCAGGCCCCAGGTGTTCCAGAGCCATGTTTCCGCGCCCACAGCTAGGCCGATGTCGCCATCCCTGTAGCCCAGGGTCCAGGACACGAGGGGGGTGAAAATGCGGCCCTGCTCGCCGGTCAGGAGGAAAACGCCTCCGGACCAGAAGCAGAGGGGGGAACCATCAGTGCCAATGTCAGAGACGCCAAAACCGAGCCTGAGGCCCGGAAGCCCTGGCCAAACCGTGGCCGAGAGGCTAGCCGAAGCCCTCTCCGGGAAACGGGTCGTGGCAATCGGAGCGAGGGAATCGCCTGATGCGGTCTTTCCGAGTGCCCTTGCGGAAATACCGACCACCATCCGCGGAAAAGCATACGAGAAAGCGCCGGAAAGGCAGTCCTCGCCGAAAGAACCAGCTGTATCCTTTATGAACCTGTGGCGAAAAGAAAGCCCGCCATAGACCCTCTCAAGGAGGGAAGTGCCATAAGCAAGGCCAAAGTAGCCGGAGCGATCCGGAGTTGACCAGGGGAGTCCATACTGGAAGGAGATCTCCCTCCTCCTCATGTCAAATAACCTGGAGGGAACAGCATCCAGGCCGCTCGCCCCGGAAAAAAGCAGGCCAGTGTTGGCCATGCCCATTGACCTGGCGTCAAGGGAGAAATCCTCGTATTGGGCATTAGCTGGAGACAAACAAAGCAATACCCAACCTATGAGTCCCTTGCATAACCCCTTCATCTCTCGGCGCAAATTTTAAAGTATCTGCCGGCGCAAGTCAACTTAGTGAACCCCCGGTGCTGAGCTGGAAAGCCTCTGTAGATCAAGGAGCTCAGCGATAAAGTCCGCGAGCTCCGAAAGCGGGAATTGCGTTGCGGAATCGGAAAGCGCGTGCCGCGGGGAGGGATGGACTTCCATGAATACCCCATCCACGCCAAAGGCCACAGCGGCCCTGGCAAGAGGCCTGACAAATTCCCTCTGGCCGCCAGATGAGGTGCCGAGGCCGCCGGGACTCTGGACAGAATGCGTGGCGTCAAATATCACAGGATAGCCCAGTTCTCGCATCAGCCAGAGGTTTCTCATGTCAACCACCAAATCACGGTAGCCGAAAAATGTGCCTCGCTCGGTCAGGAGAACCTGGCTGTTGCCGACCGACTCAATCTTCTTCGCGGGGTAGAGCATGTCCCCGGAGGCCATGAACTGGGCCTTCTTCAGATTGACCGGAAGGCCGGTTCTGCCAGCGGCCAGGAGCAGGTCGGTCTGGCGCACCAGGAAAGCGGGAACCTGCAAGGCATCAACGACTCGCGCCGCCGGCTCCGCCTCCTGGGGAAGGTGGATGTCAGTGAGCACGGGAAGGCCGGTTTTCTCCTTCACCCTTCCAAGTATTTCAAGGCCAGACAAGAGGCCTGGGCCCCTGAATGAGTCAATGGAAGTCCTGTTGGCCTTGTCATAAGAGGCCTTGAAAACAACGCCAACGGAGAGCTTTTCCGCTATTTCCTTTATTGCAGTGGCTGTCTCCAGAGCCATGGCCTCGGTCTCAATCACGCACGGCCCCAGAATGAACGAAAGACCGCCGGATCCGAACAAAGCGTTGCCAATCTTTACTGGCCTCATTTTGTCCCTTTCCGTCCAGTGTCCGGTGGCGGTTCGTTTCCGTTGAGGGTGAATACCCTGACCGTGTCCGAGCGGCCCTCGTTGTCCCAGATGTCATAGGCTATTGCAATGAGCAGGTGTCCCTGGTCATAAAGCTCCTTGGTGGGCCAGGGGATCTCGTATGGGGGGGTGCTGTCAGCCCGGACATCCTCGCCGTCTGCAATGAGCTTCACCATGCTGATCCCCGATGGATCAACCGCGTCCACGAGGACAACGACGGTATCAAATAGGGTGTCGCCATTGGCAGGGTAGGTGATCCTTACGGCCGGACCGACGAGCTCTGGCTTGCCGGGGGGAGAGCCTACCTTCGCGCACGCGAGCGTGAGAAAAACAAGATAAAGCGTGAAACATCCTCTCACAGGAAAATTATAATGCAATGATAAATACCCCTGCCTTTACTGGCGCGAGTAATTTAATTTTCGTGGGACAGAGAATCGCTCAGGGGACCATCATTGCTGGTCGTGCCCTGAAGCCCTATGAGGCAGGCCCCCTGTCTGTCGCCACATCTAAAATCAGAGACCTCTAAAAAAGCAGTGATAACTTACGGGTTTGGGCCGGGTTTGTCCGGACTCAAGGGATCAGGGGTCTCGTGATTATCGGTGGCGTGTATAACCCGGTTGCTTGGTTGAAAAAAGCTTTGGTTCTGCCTGGATGGGCATATTGCGCAGGAAGTAGGCTCAAGCTGAGCGCGCAGTTGAAAACCCTCTCACGGCCCTATTAGAATTCCCGTCTAGATGGCCAACA
>CBFGJU010000358.1:0-6824 GCA_965649155.1 Caldifarciminota bacterium
TGAATGGGCTATGGTTAGATTTTAGTTTTGAGCGAATACGCCTCGGTTGGAGCTGTGATCTGAAATTCAGGAGCAGTGCTTGCGTGAAATTGAATACAAGCGACCCCTGGCTCTATGATCTGGCAGAGATGATCGTTTGCGCAATGGTTTCCTCAATCTCGCTGGGCCTGGGCGGCGCGGGTGCACCAACCTTGCGAACCTTTGGGGCGCGCTCTATTTGCAGGTCAAGGAGGACAACGAGAAGGGGATGAGATTCGTCGGTGGTATCGGTTACGGGGGATATTCGGGAGGAGAAACTTTTTCTGGATAATCCGATGGGAATAGTCTTTGCCGCCGGCTAGCCGAATGGCCTATAATTTGATCATGTGGAAACCGTGGTTGGTTTTTCTCCTCGGACTCTGGATATTCATATCCGCTTTCGTGCCGGGCGCGGTGGCACACGGCGGCCACAGCATATTCTTCGGCGCGCTGATCGCGGGTTTCTCGTTCTGGGTCGCGCGGAAAGCCAAGCTTGAATGGATAAATTTTGTCCTGGGACTGTGGTTCGTGATCTCCGGGTTCTTCCTGCACAGCCTCTGGAACAACCTCGCGGTTGGGCTAATAGTGGCAGTGATAGCCCTGATTGACGGGGTGGCCTGGGAGAAAACCGCTATAAATGGCAGGCAGAAGGAAACGCCGGGAAACCCCTAGCCCGCGAGAATTCCCTCGGCCGCGCTTATCACCATCTCAGGCGTGATTTTTCTCATGCAATCGTGGTGGCCGAGAGGACAAGGCCTCTCTGCCCTCGCTTTACAGGGCCTGCAATTCAGGGAAACCTCAACTATCTGGCTCCTGGGCGAGAGTGGCCAGAAACCCATCTCTTTGACAGTTGGTCCATAGATGGCCAGACAAGGAGTCCCGAATACCCCGGCCGCGTGAACCGGCGCGGAATCTCCGGAAACAACCATGGCCGCCCTGCCAACGAGGCCCACGAACTCAGGCAAGGATAACATCCCGGCAAGGTCAACCGAGCCCGGAGCCAGCCGCGCGACCTGGGCCGAAATCGGGGCATCGTCTCTCCCACCAGTAAGCAGGACCGGAAGGCCATTCCGGATAAAATGTCTCGCCACTTCAGCAAACTTCTCGTGGCCCCATCTCTTTACAAGCCAGGAAGCACCAGGGGCAACGAGAAGGAATGGGTTGGCTGGAACAAACCGAGACACAGCGTCAAGGAATCTCTCCCTCCCCGGGAACCACATCTCCTCGCGAATCAGGTCAGGCGACAAACCCAGCGGCACGAGGAGCTTCTGGAACCTGACGACCTCGTGAAGACCCGGCTCATAGGGAACCCTCCTCGTGTAAAGGGCCCTGGCTGGCGAGTCCGAGAACCCGACCCTATCATGTATGCCCGCGGAGAACGCGACCAACGCGCTCCTGTGGGACTTATGGGGAAGCACGGCGGAGTCCGGCCGAACGGCCTTTATCTTCTTCACAACATTACCCATGCCACCGATCCCCTTTCCCGCGCCGTCCTTGTCCCAGTATATCAGCTGAATCCCCAGGAGTTCGGCCAGGGGAGCGAACTTCTCGTGAGAAAGCAATATGGGACTGCCGCCTGATTCGGAAATCGCGCGAACAACCGGCAGGGTCAGGAGGAAATCGCCGAGATACCTGGTTGATTGGAAAACCAGAACCTTCCTATCCTGCAATGGCATCCCTATATACCTCCACAGTCATGCGCGCGGTTTTCTCCCACGAAAATGCCTTTGCCCTCAGAAGGCCTTTTTCAACCAAGCCGCTTGCAAAGCGCGGATCGTCAAGTAGCCTGATGAGGCATTCCCGGAACCCATCCTCGTCATCCGGGTCAACCAGGATTCCCGCGTCGCCCGAGGCCTCGGCAACCGAGGGATGGGTTGATGTTATCACGGGCGTAGCGCATGCCATGGCCTCTATCACTGGAAGTCCGAAGCCCTCGTATTTGCTTGGGAAAGCAAGGGCAAGGGAACCGGACAAAAGCGCGCCGAGCTCCGGCCCCGGCAAGAACGGAACCTGGATTATCCTGTCCCACAGACCCAACCTATCAGCAACCTCGGATTCGGCAGGCTCAAGCTTGCCGCCGACAACGAGCAATTTTATCCCCGGGGCGCCCTTCATTCCCCTGAGAACCAAAGAGAGGTTTTTCCTGGACTCTGGCTGGCCAATGAAAACCAGGAAACGCCTTTCGGAAAGCCCGTATTCCCGGAGAACCGGCAGGTATTCCTCCCTTGGATACGGCCTGGCCCATCGGGGGACGCCGTGGTGTATGACGCGAACCCTCTCGGCCGGGTAAGCGGTAAACTGCAATATCTCGCTCCTGGCGAACTCCGAGACCGCTATCACGGCCTCCGGCCTCATCGCGAAGCAGGTTTCGGTCTTCCGTCGCATCTTGCGCTTCTTGCCCGGCGGAAACCAGAAATCAGTCCGGTCGTAGAACTCAACCATGTCGTGGACTGTCAGCACCTTCGGGAATTTCCCCGGCAAAAGGTAGCGGTTCGTGCCGTGAAAGAGCTCAACTCTGCCCATCCATAACGGTATAACCTTCTTCCTGGCGAGGTGGGGAAGTCTCCTGGCCCATCCGAATCTCTGCAGACGGGAGAATTTGAAAGACGCGTGAACATCAACCCCGAGAGCGAGGAGGCCCTCTATCAGATTTACAATATATGTGCCTATTCCCCTGGGATTGGGATTCCAGACCGGGGTAACATCCATGTGAACCTTCATTTCAGGAAGACCTGCGGCCCCTCCGCGGCATCAGAGAGCTCCCGGCAAAGCCCCTCAAGGTCGGAAACACCTGAACGCTCCGCGAGCTCCCTGATCGTCCCCCACGCGGGTTCGCCGCAGACCATTGCTTTCATGCCCCACTTTACGAAAACGCGCGCGGTCGCTGGCCAACGGGTCAGGACCTCCTCTATGGACATCTCAGGGGTTATCTTTTCCTTTGACATATTATCAAGGGGACCTTCTCCAAGAGGATCCCAGCCGTCGCAGACACGAGAAGGGGGGCGAGATCAACCATGGATAGTAATACCTTGGATCAGGCCATCGGAACAGGAACACCGATAGAAAATATCCAACCTCCGGCACAAGCGCGCGGACACCGTGCCATGCCGTGACACCACTCTCCATGTATTGGTGACGCGGGATGGAGAAGAAAACAAACCTGATGCTGGCCGCCATAAGGGCTATCGCGACAAACCAGAATTTGAAACCCCTGAGGCTGAGAACCTGAGTGGCTTCACTCATTTGTCCCCTTTGTTTCTCAGCTCCCTCAGCCCCTCCCACCGGGGGTCTACCGGTTCATTCTCCTGGGCGTGTTCGCATGTCTCATGGTTCCTGTCCACACCGCAGACAGGGCAGAGGCCCTTGCAGTCCGGCTTGCACAGGGGCTTTATGGGTATTGCCAGGATGACCATCTCCCGAAAAAGGGGAGCCAGGTCTATATCCTCGCCGGAGAAGAACTGGGTGGTGAAGTCCTCTTCCTCAAGTCGCTGTTCAGGAGACAGGGTGGCCGGGGCGGGCATAAACACAAAATCAGCGGATTCGGAGAAACGGTGTTCGGTCTCCACAAGGCACCTGGAACACGGAAGAAGGAGGGAAAAATCCACGCCAAGACTCACACGCAGTTTTTTCCCAGCCTTGATGATTGTGGCTCTGGCCGTCATGCTTCCGGGGAATCTGAGATCACCGGAATCCAGAAGATCCAGGGCGGCTGGCTCCAGATCGAGCGCGAGCGCCACCCCCTCCGGGCCTATGTCCTCAAGCCTTACCCTTATTGGCTCCACGGGATTCCTCCAGCGCGGAAACGCACTTCGGGCAGGCATCCGGATACCTCTCGTTCTTCCCGGTATCCGGGTGCCAGACCCAGCAACGGATGCATTTCTTCCCCCTGGCCCTATCAACACCGATCGCCCAATCGTCGGTCTCCTGTATAACCGAGCCACGCGGATCCGGAGAAAACCTCACCCCGGACACTATGAACAGCTCAGGCAGGTGATCCCTGTATTTCTTGAGGAGATCAAGCACAGCGGCATTTTTCGCGCTGATTACCAGTTCAGCTTCCAGGGAGTTGCCTATCATGTCCCCGGCTCTGGCCTTCTCAAGCGCAAGCGTCACGGTTTCCCTCATCGCGAGGAGGGTCGCGAATTCTCCGGCTACAGCATCGTTCTTCCAATCCGCTGGGACATCCGGCCACAGCTCAAGAAAAACGCTGTCGGCTTTCTGTCCGGGAAGGTGATCGTGAACCTCCTCGGTCGTGAAGGAAAGGACCGGCGAGAGCGCTATGTCCAGCGAGCGGGCGACATGATAAAGGACTGTTTGGGCTGAGCGCCGGCCAAGGGATTTCGGGGCCCAGGTGTATAGTCTATCCTTGACAGCGTCCATGTATAGCGCGGAGACCTCGGTTGTGGTGAAGTTCAACGCGGCCCTCACGGCCCTGTAGAACTCGTGCAATTCATAGGCGGATTTCATCTGTCCGAGAACCTCTCCGAGCCTGTGCAGGATGAACCTGTCAAGGGGAAGCATGTCATCAACGGCAACAGAATCCACCTGCGGATCAAAATCGTAAAGGTTTCCCAGGCAGAAACGGAAGGTATTCCTTATCTTTCGGTAGGCGTCAGCGGTTCTGGCGAGTATCTCCTTTCCGAGCCTTATGTCCTGTGTGTAGTCAGTGGACGCGACCCAAAGCCGGAGCACATCCGCTCCGTGTTCCTCTATGACCTCGCTCGGCGATATGGCATTACCCAGGGACTTGTGCATGGTGTAGCCCTTCTCATCCAGGACCCAGCCGTGGGTTATCACTTCCCGGTATGGGGGTTCATCTCTGACCGCGACCGTCAGCATCAGCGCGGCGTTGAACCATCCCCTGTGCTGATCCGGGCCCTCAAGATAGACATCAGATGGAAGAGGCAGGCCAGCCTCCGGCAGGACGACCATCGCGGTGACCCCGGAATCAAACCACACATCAAGGATGTCGTTTTGCTTTTCAAAACGAGTCCCCTGGCAGGTCGGGCAGACGAAACCATCCGGGAGAAACTTTTCGGTTGGCTGGGTTATCCACGCGTCAGAGCCCTCCTCGGAAAAGACCCTCGCGGTCAGACGGATAACATCTGGATCGAGGATCTCGGCCCCGCAGTCAAGGCAGGTAAGCGCTGGTATGAAAACCCCCCAGTGCCTTTGCCTGGATATGCACCAGTCCGGCCTCTCCGCGACAGATGAGGTTATTTTGCTCTCAGAGGAACGGGGAACCCATCTGACATTCCTGATGAACCCAAGGGCTCTCTTTCTGAGATCCAGGTGATCAACCCGGAGAAACCACTGGCTGGTCGCGCGAAATATCAGGGGCTTTTTGCAACGCCAGCAATATGGATACTGGTGAACAACCTCGCCTATCTCCACCAGAAGTCCGCGCTCCCTCAGGCGTTCGGTCGCCCTGACGCCGCCATCTCCAACCGAAAGCCCATCAACGAGGAGCGGGGATGCGGTCTGATCGTCGGCCTCGTGGGTGAACCTGCCGGATTCGTCCACGGGCGAGAAGACCGGAAGCCCATACCTCCTGCCAACCTCGTAGTCCTCCCTGCCGTGTCCTGGCGCGGTGTGGACTATGCCACTGCCAGCATCCAGGGTGACATATTCGGAGAGAACAGCCGGGGACTCCAGGTCAGGAAACAGGGGATTTTCAAAGACAAGGCCCTCGGCCTCCTTGCCCTGGAAGACCTTTATTATTTGACCGCTTTCCAGGGATGGCATGACCGCCATAGCCTGAGACAGGAGGGCTTCCGCCAGGACAACAAGGCCAGAATCGGTTGAAACCACTACATACCTGACCTCTGGCCCAAAGGCAAGGCCCTGTTCGCGAGAAGTGTCCACGGGGTCGTTGTCCAGACGAGAGCGTGGGTTTCCTTGCCTCCGAAAAGCCCGTTCGGGTCTCGCTTTACCCTTGCCAGGAACCAGAGCGAGGGGGATGTCTTGTCCTTGTAATCTATCTCAACCATCGCGAGGGCAGTCCTGCAGGTGGGGCACCAGTGTATTGGCATGTGGTCCCTGTATATGTAGCCCTTCTCCGCGAGAAACGCCAAGATGTCAAGCTCCTGCGATTCGTATTCCTTGGATATGGTCAGATAGGGCTTTGACCAGTCGCCTATGACGCCAAGGCGCCGGAATTCCTCTTTCTGAACATCAACCCAGTGCAGGGCAAATACCCGGCACTTTGAGCGTATCTTGATCCTCGTCTCATGGGAAAGGTCGCGCCTGTCAACAAGGCTCATCCTCGCGAACTCCGGGTCGTGCTTGGTGACCTCGGTCTCAATTGGCATGCCGTGGGTGTCCCAGCCGGGAACATAGCGAATCCTGAATCCCTCCAGGGCCTTGAACTTGTTGAGCATGTCCTTGAGAACCTTGTTCAGGGCCTGGCCAAGGTGGATGTGTCCGTTTGAATATGGCGGTCCGTCGTGCAGGACGAACCAGTTTCCTGGCCGCTCAGCCAGGCGTCCGGATATGTTTTTGTCGTCCCACTTTCTGGCTATATCTGGCTCCCTCTTTGGGAGGGAAGCCTTCATGGGGAAGTCCGTTTTCGGCAGGTTCAGTGTGTCCTTGTAGTCCATTTCGGTTGCTCGTTGTTCTTTGTTCGTTGCTTAAAATTGGTTGCTGGTCCTGCCCGAAAAGCAAGCACCCGGAACCAACAACCGATTTCATCTGCTCTCAAAGGAGTAAAAGACATAGAGAAGTCCTCCGAGGACGAGCGCGGTCAACAGGGGTTCCGCGATACCGGTGCCTGGATTCTCCGCGATTTCCGGGGAAATCCCTTTCAC
>CBFGJU010000359.1:0-6762 GCA_965649155.1 Caldifarciminota bacterium
TGACCTTCTCAGCCCCTGCCAGTCTGGTTACCATATCCGAGGAGAAAATGATGAAACCATCCAGTTCAATCCTGTCCGCGGAAAAGGCGATCACGCTGAGTTCAGCCGAAAAGGCTGCTGGTTCCGCAATTTCAATTAGCCTGGAGGCCGCGAGGCGCGCGAGTTCCGCAAGGTCCACTCCGGAATCCGGGGGACAACCGGCCCTCGCCAGGATTCTCCTGGTCTCCGGCAGAACCTCTTCGGGCCTCGGCCTCATTACTTTCGCTTCCATAGCATAGCAAGCTCCTCCAACCCTCGTGATGGGCCAGAGAGATAAACCCCGCGGGCAAGGCCACGGATGGACTCCATGACCTCGCTGAGCATGTCCAGGGAAAACAGAAGGACATCCTCGTCATCAAGGGATTCTATTTTCTCAAGGATCTTGCTTGGAACATTTATGCCCGGAACCTCCGAGGCAAGGTATATGGCCTGTGATCTGTTCCTCATGGGCATCAGGGACACTATGACCGGATACTCCTCCAGAATGTCCCGCCAGGTTTCTATATCCTCGGCAGAATAGAGGGGCTGGGTTATGAAGAACCTGGAGCCGAGCTCCCAGCGCCTCATCGCCTTATCCGCGGCCTTCGGGTCTGAGAGGGAAAGCGCGGAGCCGGGGAAAAAGTATGCACCCCTGCCTATGCTCCGGCCAGCCAGATCGAGACCCTGGGAAAGCCTATCCATGAGGGAAAGGGTATCCTCGGTGGAGAGGTCGTATATCGCGGTTGCCTGGGGATAGTCGCCAAGCGTGGGCGGGTCTCCTGCTATCACGAAAATAGCGTGCAAGCCAGAGGCCGAGAGGCCCAGTAGGTCTGATTGGACGCGCGTGAGGCTCCTGTCTCGGAGTGCAAAGTGAATCACGGATTCCATGCCGAGCTGATCCCGGAGCATTGTGGCCATCAGTCCAGGGGATGCTCTCACCCGACCCATTGGCGAGTCCGGGACGCTGATGGCCAGAGGCTCAAATTGCCGAAGGGCCTCGGCTTTCCTGAGAAAAGACGATGGGTCGCCGTCCCTGGGTGGCAAGAGCTCAACAACCAGGGCATTGCCGGACGAGAGGCTCTCCGCGAGCGCGGGAGGCGAGCTCGCGGCCACGCCTGCCTCCGCGCCGTTTTCCGGACTCCAGCCCACCGAAACGACCTCAGGCCTGCCGGAAGAGAGGCGCTCCCTGAGAGCCGCCGTGAATTCCGGGGTGGTGCCGCAACAACCTCCCAGCAGGGCAGTTTTCTCGCCAGCGCAGGATGCCATGCACCTGGCGAAGTGGGCTGGGTCAGATGGATAGACAAAGGAACCATCATGGAACCGAGCGACGCCGGAGTTTGGCTGGAGAATTATCGGAAAACGCGATACCGCGAGAAGCCGCCTGTATATGTCCAGAAATTGCAGGGGGCTTACCCCGTGGTTCGCCCCGAGGCCAACGAGATCAAGGCCGGAAAGGATCTCCACCACATCGTTCAGCGAAAACCCTGCTGGGCTAAGGAGGTCAAGGCCAAAGGTGAAGCTGACCGCAACCGGGACATCCGGAGACAAAGAGCGCACGAGATTGAAAAGATAGGCCGCGTGCCTGGGGTCAACCTGGGTCTCAAGCAAAATGAGGTCAACGCCACCCTCAAGCAATCCCTCAATCTGGGGCAGGTAGGATTCGTTTAGCCTGGATGGGTCGCGGGGAGCGAAGGAATAGGAGAGTCCGGGGTCAGGCGGGCCTACGGAGCCAGCGACCCGGGTGGCGCCGGATTCCCTGGCAATGCGAACCGCGAGCGCGTTTATCTCCCTGCACCTGTGCGCAAGGCCGTGCCTGTCCAACTTCTCGGCATTGGCGTCAAAGGTGTTCGTTGTTATGACCAGCGCGCCCGCGCGAACATATTCCGCGTGAACGCGAGCGAGGAGATCCGGCGCCCTGACCAGCGCCTCTGACGCCAGGTATTCCCTTGGGAAACCGAGGGAATATAGGTATTCGCCGATTCCGCCATCTGCCAAAAGTGGCGCTGGTAGGCCGAGGAAGTCCATAAGTTGCAAATGATAAACCAACAAAGGGAAGCAATGCCTGTGCTACTTGAAGGGGTGTTGCAAAGAGCCACCGGAGGGACTTGAACCCACAACCTACGCCTTACGAAGGCGCCGCTCTGCCGTTGAGCTACGGTGGCAAGTAACATATTTTAATCCGGGGAAACAGCGCGGCTCAACCCGGATTGTTGCCCCCCTCCGGGGAAGATTATAATTTTCACCGAAGGGAGGATGAAATGGTTTTTACAATAGCGGTTCTCTCGCAGGTTTTTGCAACGAGATACGGCGGCTCCGGATCCGAGGAAGCCAGTGGGGTTGCACGGACACCCGATGGCGGTTTCGTGATGGCCGGCTACACCGGGAGCTATGGCGCGGGAGGGGATGACATCCTGGTAATAAAGACGGATTCGGTCGGCAACCTGATCTGGGCAAGGGCAATAGGCGGCCCCGAGAACGACCAGGCGTTCGCTGTTGCAGTGACGGCAGACGCCGGGATAGCAATAGCAGGATATTCTTACTCTGGCTCGTCCTGGCACTCCGCTGTCCTTGTCAAACTGGACGCCGGGGGTACCTTCCTCTGGGCAAGAAGGTTCTACTACTCCAGCAGTGAATACGATGATTTCTATTCGCTGGTGGTCTCGCCAGACGGGGGGTTCATCTTGGGAGGGAGGGATCTGAGCGCTTTTGGCCCCGGTGTTCACGACCTCCTCTTGGTTAAACTGAACTCCACCGGTGGCACGGTCTGGTCAAGGGGCTTCAGGAACGACGGCTGGGACGACAGCTGGTCAATCGTTCCCGCGTCCGGAGGGGATTTTGTCCTTGTTGGCCGGACAGAGCCGCCCACCACATATGATGACGACATCCTGGTCATGCGATTCAGCGGCGCGACCGGCGCGCTCGTGTGGGCAAGGATATTCCGCGGGGACACGGCGGACTGGGCTTATGGCGTGGCAGTAACCCCTGACGGCGGGTTCGCGGTTGCCGGTTACAGCAGTAGTTGGGGGCCAGGCACATCAGCACTAATCCTCAAGGTGAATTCCGATGGCAGTCTCTCCTGGGTAAGGCGGGTTGCCGGCTCCGCGGCCTACTCGGTGGCGGTGGCCGGTGATGGCGGCATAGTGGTCGCGGGCACAGGGGGTTTCAGTTTGCTGAAGACGGACGCTTCCGGAAACCTCCTTTGGTCAACAAGGCTGAGCGGTCTTACCCCGCGCTCACTCGTGATCCAGCCGGACGGGCGAATAGCGGGCGCGGGAACCTATTCCTCTGATTTCTGTCTCTTCAGGGTCTTCTCGGACGGCACATATCCGAACTGCTTCCTGCCGGTATCCCCAACAACGGTTGATGTGACGCCCGCGGTCAACACCTCAACCTCAAATCCTACCGCAACTTTTGTGAATGTGGAGTGGACTCCGACCGTCACCCCCGTGACACCGGGCATTGCTCAGGTCTGTTCGTCGGTCGGAGTGAGCGAGGGGCCGGTTGTCCCGGATGAGGACATAAGGGCAGTTGGCCTCGCGGGGGCCGCGCTCTTCATCTCGCCCGTGGCCTGCGGCATACGGATATACGGAGCCGACGGGAGATTGGCGTTTTCGGGAAGGCTTGCGCGGGGCGAAAACCGGATAAGCCTTGAGCAGGGCGTCTATCTCTGGATGGCGGGAGGCCAGAAGGGCAAGTTCGCGGTGCCGGAATAGGGGATGGTTCCAGGCAGGGTAGGTCCAGGCCCCTGAGCCTGGGGCCGTGGAACCCCAACTTTCGGGGCGAGGGCGCCCTGAGTTACCCGTGGCGGGCGTTGATCAGGGGTGGTCCGGAAAGTTGAAACAGGCCATCCATCCAATTTATATTTTTCCCGCTCAACAAGGAGATAACGATGTTTGAAACACTTAACCTTCTCCTGGCCTCTGGCACGGAGGAACCCAGCCTCACGCATATCGTGATGAAGCTGGTGTTCCAGATAGCCATAATAATGCTGGTTGCCAAGCTGGCCGGGGAGGTCATGGAGAGATTCCTCAAGCAACCCTCGGTCCTGGGCGAGCTCCTCGTAGGCGTGATAATAAGCCCGTTCCTCCTGGGCCCCTACATCCAGATACCCGGAGTGGGCCCCCTGTTTCCTGTGGAGGGACACGGCTATGTCCCGGTCTCCTCGGAGCTCTATTCCGTAGCACAGATAGCAGTCATCCTCCTCCTTTTCATGGCCGGGCTTGAAACTGACCTCAAGCTGTTCCTGAGATACGCGTTCCCGGCGTTCATCGTTGGTCTCGGAGGAGTGATATTCTCGTTCGCTTTCGGCCAGGTGACAACGGTCTGGATGGGCCACGCGGACAGCTACATGCATCCCGCCGCGCTTTTCATGGGCGCGATAATGACCGCGACCTCGGTGGGAATAACAGCGCGCATACTCTCGGAGATGAAGAGGCTGAACACCCCTGAGGGCATAACCATCCTGGGCGCGGCTGTTGTGGATGATGTCCTGGGCCTCATAGTCCTGTCGCTGGTCATTGTCATATCAGAGGCGCAGGCCCTCGGCGGAGGAATATCATGGGGCCACCTGGGCATCGTGAGCCTCAAGGCAATGGGCTACTGGATAGCCCTCCTGGCAGTCTGGATATTCCTGGCAAAGCCTGTCGCATGGCTCCTCAGGAAGTTCAAAAGCGAGGGAGCCTGGGCAGTCATCATCCTCGCGATATGCTTTTTCTTCGCCGCACTCAGCGAGGTTTTCGGGCTCGCGATGATCGTGGGAGCATACGCGGTGGGCCTCGCTTTCAGTCAGACGGACATCGCGGAGGAGCTGACCGAGAAGATGTCCGGGTTCTATCAGGCGGTTGTCCCCATATTCTTCGTGGTCACCGGGATGATGGTGAATGTGTTCGCGTTCAAGGAAGTCCTGGTGTTCGGCATAATATTAACGGTCCTGGCAATAATCTCCAAGGTCCTGGGATGCGGCCTTCCAGCCATGACCGTAGGGTTCAACCTGATGGGGGGCACGCGCGTCGGGGTCGGGATGCTACCGCGTGGCGAGGTCGCGCTGATAATCGCGTCAATGGGCCTGGCAAGGGGCATAATCTCCCAGGATATATACGGGGTCGCTATACTGATGACCCTGGTCACCACCCTCGCCGCGCCGCTGTTCCTGGTTCCCCTGTTCAGGTCAGACCGTGTAGGCACCTGGAAGAAGAAAAAAGAGGCGTAAGGGGGGATTCTCACGCGGAAAGCGGGAAGTGGAGCCAGGCCAGCCCCGAGCTTTAGAATTATGGCCGAAAGGAGCGATTGATGGACACGGAGAAGATAGAGCGCATAGTCGCGACGGACTGCGGTTCAACCACAACCAAGTCCCTGATAATCGTCTACAACGAGGAAGAGAAGACCTACCGCCTGGTCGCGAGGGGCGAGGCCCCCACGACGGTGGAGCGCCCCTTTGAGGATGTGACCATTGGCGTCCAGAACGCTTTCACCGAGCTTGAGGAGGTCACCGGATACAAGATACTCAAGGAGGACGGGACCATACTCAAGCCCACCATGCCAAACAAGAAGGGTGTTGACATATATGTCTCCACATCCTCGGCCGGCGGCGGATTGCAGATGCTGGTCGCGGGCGTGGTCAAGGCAATGACAGCGGAGTCGGCCGCGAGGGCCGCGCTCGGAGCGGGCGCGATAGTGATGGAGACGATCGCCTCAAACGACGGCAGATTGCCCCACCAGCGCGTTGAGCTCATTCGGCGCCTGAGGCCGGACATGATACTCCTGGCTGGCGGCACGGATGGAGGAACCGTCAAGCATGTGGTTGAGCTTGCGGAACTCATAGCGGCCGCTGAGCCGAAGCCCCGTTTTGGTTTTACCTACAAGATGCCGGTCATATACGCTGGCAACAAGGAAGCCAGAGAAGAGGTGAGTCGGATCCTGAGCGAGAAGACATCCCTGCACATCGTTGACAACATAAGGCCCATCCTGGAAGCGGAAAACCTTATACCAGCGAGAGAGGCTATACACGAGCTGTTCATGGAACATGTCATGCAACAGGCCCCTGGCTATCACAAGCTCATGGAGATGACCGATGTACCCATAATGCCAACGCCTGGAGCGGTTGGACTTTTGGTTGAGAAGGTTGCCAGGCAGTTCGGGATAGAGGCAATGGGCGTTGACATAGGTGGCGCGACCACTGACATATTCTCCGTGTTCAGGGGTGTTTTCAACAGGACGGTCTCCGCGAACCTCGGCATGAGCTATTCCATATCCAATGTGATGGTGGAGGCAGGCCTGGACAACATCCTGCGCTGGGTTCCGTTTCACCTTGACGAGGGAGACCTCCGCAACCGCATAAGGAACAAGATGATACGGCCCACGACCGTGCCCCAGACCCTGGAAGACCTGATAATTGAGCAGGCCATAGCCAGGGAGGCTCTCCGTCTCGCGCTTGAACAGCACAAGATGATGGCGGTGGAGCTCAGGGGCGTTCAGAAGGTCAGGACAATAGCCGAGAGCTTTGACCAGACCATAACAGGTCAAACCCTGGTTAACATGATGACCCTGAACCTGCTCATAGGCTCCGGTGGCGTCCTCTCGCACGCGCCCCGGAGGTCACAAGCCGCTCTCATGCTCCTGGACTCTTTCCAACCAGAAGGCGTGACATTCCTGGCAGTGGACTCCATATTCATGATGCCGCACCTCGGCGTGCTTTCAACTGTCCACGAGCGCGCCGCCACCCAGGTCTTTGACAGGGATTGCTTG
>CBFGJU010000360.1:0-6726 GCA_965649155.1 Caldifarciminota bacterium
AGCGGTGAGCGAGGAACAGGTTTCTGATTCCCTGAGCAAGAAAGTTCTTGTCATTGCCCCCCCAGAGTACCTCCCTGGTTTCCAGATAGCTGGCGCGGAGACGGTTCCCGCGGATTCCGGGGGCATTGAGAGCCTGCTTTCGGAGGCAATGTCCCGTGGTGAATGGGGCCTCGTCATAGTTGAGGAATCCCTTTCCGAGGGAATCTCGCAGAGGCTATCCGCGCGGGCCTTTGAGTCTGTCTCGCCCATAGTCGTCTTCATCCCCCTGGCAAAGGCCTCCTCTGGCTCGGCCGAGGAATACATCTCCTCGGTGATAAAGGGCGCGCTGGGCTATTCAATAAAGGTTCGGGAATAGAGGCGTCTCGTGGACTTCCTTTTTTCCTAAGATGAACTTTGTCACCACCGAGATAATAGCGAGAAAGCGCGACGGGCTTCCCCTCAGCCGAGAGGAGATAGACTGGTTCGTTTCCGGATTCACATCAGGGACTATCCCGGATTACCAGGCCGCGGCCCTCCTGATGGCCTTATTTCTCCGCGGTATGACCCGTGAGGAGACCCTTTATCTCACCGAGGCCATGACCGTAACAGGCCTCACGATTGACTGGCCTCAGGGGATTTACATGGACAAACACTCAACCGGCGGGGTCGGGGACAAGATAAGTTTGATACTCGCGCCCCTGGTCGCTTCCTGTGGCATCCGCGTTCCAATGCTTTCCGGCCGTTCCCTGGGCCACACCGGCGGAACCCTTGACAAGCTTGAGTCCATCCCCGGCTACAACGCGAGGCTTCCGGTTGATGATTTCAGAAAGATCGTTCTCTCAGTTGGTTGTTCAATAATCGGACAAACCGAGGAGGTCGCTCCGGCTGACAGGAGGCTTTATGCCCTCCGTGATGCCACCGGAACCGTAGAGAGCATTCCCCTCATCACCGCGTCAATAGCCTCAAAGAAGCTCGCGGAGGGGGTTTCCGGACTCATCCTTGACGCGAAATGTGGGCGTGGCGCGTTCATGAAGACCATGGAGGATGCCCTTGCCCTCGCCAATTCAATAGGAGATGTGTTCAGATCAAAAGGCAGGCTTTTCAGGGCTTTGATAACCAACATGGACCAGCCCCTCGGCCGCGCGGTCGGCAACGCGCTTGAGGTATCCGAGGCCGTGGAAATCCTTTCTGGTGGCGGGCCTCCCGATGTTCGGGAACTTTCGGTTGAGCTGTCGGCACACATGCTGGATTTGGCCGGCCTCTCTGGGCTTGAGGATGCGAGGAAGATGTTGATTCGCAAGCTTGACGATGGCTCTGGCCTTGAGAAATTCAGACAGATGGTTGAAGCCCACGGCGGGGATTTCTCTGCCATAAGCCGTGAGGATTTCACCCGGACAGCCATAGAATACGAGCTAAGGGCCTCGTCGCGCGGGTTCCTGGCCAGCGTTGACGCCTATGAGGTTGGTGTTGCCGCGACGCTCCTTGGCGCGGGAAGGCAGAGGGCAGAGGACACGGTTGATCACAGAGTCGGTATAATCGTTCACAGGAAGATCGGAGATAGTGTTTCGGCCGGGGATACCCTTTTTACCTTGAAGGCCAACGATCCCGCGAGGCTTGAGGGGGCCCTCGCTAGGCTTGAGAACGCCGTTGAAATTTCACCTGATAATCAGGAAGGGGAGCGGTTGATCCTCGGGATCGTATAGGATTATCCTGGTTTCCGTGGACGGATGGTTTTGGGTGGACGCAGGGACTTGCCCCTACCCACCTACCTGTTAACCAGCCAGACCCCTATTGCGATGAGCACGACGCCTGTTGCCTTCCAGACGGTCATCGGTTCCCCCAGAAACGCCCACGCGACCAGAACAATGAGCACATAGCCCAACGAGAGCATGGGATAAGCCACGGATAGCTCAACCCTGGACAGCAGGGCGAGCCAGACTATTGCGCTCAGAGCATATAGGCCTATGCCTGTTATGACATGGATGTTGGTCAGCGCGCCCACGAGAAACTTCAGGACCCCCATGTCCCCAAACTTCCCGACCTGGCCGACCCCTTGCTTTATGAGAAACTGGCCCGCGACCACCATGAGTATGTCCAAGGCCAGTAAGATGATGTCCGTTACGCTTTTCAAAATTCCTCCTCTTCCCCGAAATCCTCGTCAAAATCATCGTATTCCTCTTCGGCGAGATCCTCGTCATCATCCCACTCCCCAAATTCCTCATCGTCCTCGTCGTATTCGCGCTTGACCAGAAGCTCCTCCATCCCCTCCTCCCCGTCCTCAAAGACCTCAATCTCCTCCTCTTCGCTCGTATCGCCCATCATCCGTTCCATCTCCCTGCGCAGGCGCTCCGCGCGCTCGTATTCCCCAGCGTCAACCGCCCTCTCCCATTCGCTGGCTAAGGACTCGTATGAATCGGGTTCCTCCGCAAAGGTGCGAATGCTGAAAGCTCCTCCGGATGCCACCATCACCAGGATCTCCCCGCAGGCGGGACAGATGAATTCCCCCTCAATATCAGATGTTTCTATAGGACAATTGCAGGATGGACACCTGGCCTTCACTCAACCCTCCTTTAGTCCAAACCGCTCCGCCATCTCCGCCTCAACCTTCGGGGCCTCGGCCGCGTTCAGGAGGAACGATAACCTGAGCTCTGACGAGGTCATCGCGTAGACCTTGACATTTTTCAACGCGGAAAGCGCCTCTTTCTGCACCCCCGGATCCGCGCCTATGCCGTAGCCTACCAAGGAGAGTATCACCCTGCCGGGTATGAGCTCAAGGCCCACATCGTCTCCAACTATCTCGGTTGCCCTCTCCGCGTCCTTCGCGTGAATGGAAATGGCCATCTCCCTATCAGTCTTGCTGAGGATGAGAACCCCGACGCCTTCTTCAGCAAGCCTCGCCAGGAGTCCTGTCTCAAACTCCGTTCCCTCCGGAATGTTCCTTATGACCAGGGAGGCCACGGGAGCCAGCACTATTGCTCTGACTCCAGGAGCCTCAAGGCCTTCTCCTATCTCTGTTCCTTTCTCGTCCAATCCTCTTACCTCCAGTTTCGTTCCCCTTCGCGCCGCGAGGGCCAGGGCCCTGGTGTGAACTATCTCTGATCCGAAACCGGTCAGCTCCAAGGCCTCCTGGTAGGAAAGCCTCTCCAGCCTCCTGGCTCCCCGGAAGCGCTTCGGGTTCAAAGCATAAACCCATCCCACATCCTTGTAAAACCTCGCGGGCACATCCGTCCCCAGGCTCGTTGCTATCGCGACCGCTGTCAGGTCAGATCCCCCTCGCCCCAGGGTCGTCACCTCCCTGGTCACCGAGACACCCTGAAACCCAGCTACCACAGGAACAACCCCGTTTTTCAGGGCGTCTGTTATCCGAAACAGCTTCACCTCTTTTATTCGTGCCCTGCCGAAGTTCTCGTCCGTGACTATGCCGACCTGCGAACCCGTGAAGCTTTGCGCGGGAACGCCCATCTCGTTGAGCGCAATCGCCAGGAGGGTCATTGATATGCGCTCGCCTGCTGTCAGGAGCATGTCCGTCTCCCTCCTGACCCAGGGGTTTCCCGTGTTAAGCGAGACCCTTTTTGCCAGCGAGAGCAGGTAGTTTGTCTGATCCCCCATCGCGGAGACAACCACAACAGGCTTCATTCCGGCATCAATACGGGATCTTATCGCTCCGGCGACACGGGGCAGATCATCGGTATCATGCAATACCGAGTGGCCGAACTTGAGAACCTCAACCTTCTGCAAGGGCGAAATTATAAAGTTTGGTCGCGCCCGAACGCTTTCTTTGCCCCTCATCCCTCACCCGCCTGGCCATAGCCGGCCCGCGGTCACTGCGCCCGCTGGTTCGGGCGGTTTATAATTTTCAGGATGTTCAAGAGAACCCTGATAACCTGCGCATTGCCATATGCGAACGGACCCCTTCACATTGGCCAGATAGCCGGCGCGCATCTTCCCGGAGACATCTTCTACAGGTTCACAAGGCTGATGGGCCGCGAGGCCATCCACATATGCGGCACGGACGACCACGGCGTAGCGAACATCGTCACTGCCGAAAAGCGCGGTCTCACCCCTGACCAGAGCACCCAGATGTTCTACGAGGACTTCACCCGGACCCTGGACAAGATGGCCATATTCTACTCAAACTTCTCCCAGACAAAGCGACCCCTTCACCACAGGATAGCCCAGGGGTTCTTCCTCAGGCTATACGAAAAGGGATATTTCTACAGACAGGACATAGAACAACATTTCTGCGAGACCTGCGGCAGGTTCCTCCCGGAGCGCTACATCCAGGGAAAGTGCCCCCACTGCGGCTTTCCCGAGGCAAGGGGGGATCAGTGCGAGGCCTGCGGAAGCTGGCTTGAGCCTACCCAGCTTCTTGAACCGCACTGCACGGTCTGCGGCTCAGCGCCGGTCATCAGGAAGACATGGCACTATTATTTCAAGCTCTCCGAGCTCGCCCCCAGGCTCAGGGAATGGCTCGAGTCCAGGACCGACTGGAAACCTAATGTCAGGAACAAGGCCCTGGCGTGGCTTGAGGAGGGCCTCACGGACAGGCCCATAACCAGAGACCTTCCCTGGGGCGTTCCGGTTCCCCTTCCGGAGGCCGCGGGCAAGGTGCTGTATGTCTGGTTTGACGCGCCCATTGGCTATGTGACATCAACCGCGGAATTCTGCGAGGAGAACGAGGATTGCATAAGGGCCTGGTGGCATGACCCTGAGACCCGGATTCTCCACTTCATAGGCAAGGACAACATAGTCTTTCACTCCCTTATATGGCCGGGCATGCTCATGGCTCACGGAGACTACACCCTCCCGGACAATGTTCCAGCAAACGAGTTTCTCAACCTGATGGGCAGGAAGCTCTCAACATCCCGAAACTGGGCTGTCTGGGCAGAGGGTTTCGTTGACGCGTTCGGCACTGACTATGCGAGATACGGCATAGCCCAGGTTCTGCCGGAGACAAAGGACTCTGATTTTGACTGGAAGCACTTCGCGGCCGGGATCAACAACAACCTTGTCAACACTTACGGAAACCTGGTGCACAGATCCCTTTCGTTCGTGAACAGGTTCATGCACGGCAGGATTCCCCGTAGCGCACTTGACCCCGAGGTAAGGGATTTTCTCAGCAAGTATCACCAGAGCATAACCGGCCTAATGGAGACATTCCAGTTCCGAAAGGCGCTCTCCGAGATCCACGCACTCGCGCTCGCGGGCAACGAATACTTCAACCATCGCGCGCCCTGGAAGGCAATAAAGGAAGACCCCGCGTCGGCCGAGACATGTTTATACTCGGTCGCCCAGATCATCCGTTCCCTTTCGGTTCTGTATGAGCCTTTTATCCCGGTTTCATCAAAGGAGATAAGGGCAATGCTCCGCATAGGAGATATTTCCTGGCAGGATGCTCTTGAGGAGGATTTCAACCTGCGCGGGGCATCTCTCGGCGAGATCAGGCCTCCGTTCCAGCGGGTAGAAGACGAGAAGATTGAGGAGGAGATGAGAAAGCTTGGGTAGTCTCACAAGGATAAAGACTCCCTACTGGATGTTTTAGATCATACCCATGAACGAGAAGGGAGATCGGAAAGGAATCTTATCCAGGGCGTCGGAAACGCTTACAGGATACGAAATCAAGGCGTCATATCCAATATGAACCAGACAGAAGAACAAGGGGGCCTGATCGGTTGCTTGCCGATATTGCTGGAGGCTTTATACCTTTTCATTTCGTTTCTGGGTAGCATCAGCATTTGCTATGTGGTTTTCCTCGATCCGGATATGGGACTAGCGAACAGGATTCTCAATCCAACCATTCGGCTTATTTCCACTTCAGAAAACACCGCAGTCGTTCTCTTGTGTGGGGTAATGCTACTCATCATGATGATTTTGGCACTCGCCCTCGTCTTCGTTTTGGGTTACCTGTCCTGGTTTTTCATGGCCTATCCGGCCGTGATACTCTCCAAAGCCTTTGCTTTCCGTGTCGTCAGGGCCGCGAAGAGGCTTTCAACATGGTTTATGGCATCAACCCTCCTGGTTCCTCCGGTCTACTTCCTCTTGGGAAGGTTGGGAATAGGGGAATCAGATGAGAGATTCGTTCTTGCCCTCGTGATGATGTTCGGCAGTGGCCTCGCGGCCCTCCTGGCCGGCATCATTCGGAAAAGCCCCGGAATGATGTTTCTGATGAAATCCGCGGGGCAGACATGGGTGGGCTTTCTCCTGAGAACCAGGAAAAGGGCCATGCTCTCTGTATTGCTCGGCCTCCTTTTCTTTCTTTATCTATACTGGCTCTGCTGGAGTTCGGGGATGTTCGGAAATATTCTGGGAGCGATAGTTTGGCACATTAGCCTGTTATACACTTTCACCGCCACCGCGGTTTGGTCAAACATCCTGGCCAGGATGGACAGCAATGACCTCCGGAAATCCCTGGAGGACATTGGCAATAGTCTTACCGATGGTGACTGATGCTCCTACTGGTTATAGAACGCAGTTCGTGAACCGCCCCTGCTCAGGAGCGCCGCTCCCACGAAATCCCTGAATATGGGCTGAGGCCTCAGGGGCCTTGACTTGAACTCAGGGTGGAACTGGGTTCCGATGAAGAACGGGTGATCCCCCAGCTCCATTATCTCAACAAGCCTGCCGTCGGGTGAAATCCCCGAGAGAACGGCTCCGGCCTTCGTAAATTCTTCCATGTAGTCCGGATTGAACTCATAGCGGTGCCTGTGGCGCTCGGATATGCTATTCGTGCCATAAATCCTGTGGGCC
>CBFGJU010000361.1:0-6711 GCA_965649155.1 Caldifarciminota bacterium
AGGTTACACTCGTTCCTGTCCATGGCGATCATGGGCGCGGCCGTTCTCCTTTGGTGCTGGAGGAATCAGACTGTCTACGGCAGGTTCGCGTTCTCGCAGATACCTGATGTCAATACTGCTTTCTACCTGGGGCCAGCACTCACGGCCCAGCAGACCGGCCAGGAAAAACCGTGGAAGTTCGGGTGGGGCTACTTTGGGCTTTACGAGATAGCCAGGAACAAATACAAGGAGAAGGTGAGATCTCTCGGTATTGAGAAAAGCGACAGGGCAAAGGCCGCTCTCATAGCGACCATGGCTAAAGAAACGAGAGACAGAATACTGGACGACCCGTTCGGATACGCCCTATGCCACCTGAAATACACGACCAGGTTCTTACTGCCAAGGGGGTTCTTCCAGACCTCCCTGCAGGACTTCACGGATGTTCTGGCAAAAGTGCTGATCCTTGTCCTCGCGTGTATCGGCTTCGCGTTCTGGTGGAGAAAACGAAGGCTCGTCGCGGTTTTCCTGGCCGCGGGGGCCCTCTGGTTCCTGTTGACGCCGGGACCTGTAATGGACGAGAGGGTGGCGATGCCATTCTATGTGTTTTCCGGGATACTGGCGCAGGGCGGGTGGATTTACTGGAGAAAAAGGGCAGAAGGCAGGTGAACATACCCCGCCCAGGACTTGTTCCAACTCGCCTCGCGTAACTCGGCTCGGCGAGGGCTAAAGAAAGATGTTGATAATGAACGGGTTTCCAGAATATCTCGCGCACATCAAACATACCCCGCCCAGGACTCGAACCTGGAGCCCGCGGATTAAGAATCCGCTGCTCTGCCAAATTGAGCTAGCGGGGCAGGTTGAAATTATAACGGCAGGCGCGACGCGAGATCAAAGGCTATGGCGGGTCAGAGGGTGTCCAGGATCCTAAGGTGCATTCCTCCCGGCTTTATTCAGCGCAGATCCGCCAGGCTAAGCAGGAGACCGCGCTCTTCCACCCAACCCACGAAATCCCTGTAGACCCTGTCCGAAGAGAGTGTCCGTGCGTCGCCTATCACTATGAGCTTTCTCCTGGCCCTGGTTATTGCCACATTCAGCCTTCGCCTGTCGTTCAGAAAACCTATGTTTCCAGCCGGGTTTGACCTGACCAGCGAGAGGATCATCACCTCCTTCTCCCTTCCCTGAAATCCGTCAACGGTCCTCGCTTCAACGCGCCCGGGCAAGATCCCTCGCAGGAGTTTGACCTGGTCATCGTAGGGCGCTATGACTCCCAACTGGGAATGATCCAAGCCCAGGCCGAGGAGCTTCTTCACCAGACCTTTCACCAGTTCAGCCTCTCCGGGGTTCTCCCTTGAGGCCGAACCGCGCCTCGTTCTCTCTCGGAATTTGCCACCTGTATCAAGGAAGACCAGGGGCCTGTCATCAAGGACGGGGCTATCCGGCGGGAACGCGAGCAGGTCAGAAAGCCTGATTTTCTCAAGGCCGGAAGAGGCCACGAGCCTGCCGTCGTAAAAAACCCTCGCCGGGAATTCCATTATCTCAGGGTGCATGCGGTATTGGGTGTCAAGAAGGGCTGAGGCAGAGGGGTGAAGGCCTATCATCCTCTCAAAAAGGCTAATTCCAAGGCCCCTTTTTTCGGCCTCGCGGGAAAGCACTGTCGGCGGCAATTGCCTGTGATCCCCCGCGAGAACCGCTCTCCTGGCCTTTATAAGAGGGATAAGCGTGGATGGCTCTGTTGCCTGGGTTGCCTCGTCTATGACCGCGAGGTCAAACTCCTCCTTCTCCAAGAATTCGGAACCCGCTCCGGAGCAGGTTGAGCATATGATCTGGGCGCCTGAGATTATCTCCCTGATTATCCTGTCTTCTCTCTCACCAGCTTCTTCTCTGAGCTCCCCGATCTTCCTCTCCGCGGAAACCCACCCAGCCATGTCCCTCATCCTGTCGCGAGAGATTCCCCTGCCTGACTTGTAGTGCCTGGCCATGCGCTCTATGTCGTCATAGGTATAGCCCCGGCGGGTTCCGGAATCGGGTCTTGGATACCTTTCCTGCTCCTGTCTGAGAACCCCTATCATCTCCCACAACTGCCTGCAAGCCCCGTATTCAGGATGGGCCTCAACGAGCGCGTCCAGGCAGTGAGAGACCAGTCCCGGCGAGACCTTCGCTGGATGCCCTATCCTGACAGGCTCAAGTCCTTTTCGGATGAGGCCCTCAAGCAGGTTGTCGGTCGCCACATTGGAATCCCCGCAGGCTATTACCCTTTCGCCGTGCCTTACAGCGCAGGCTATTATCTCTATGAGAGTAAGGGTTTTCCCGGTGCCGAAGGGACCGTGGATCAGAAAGAGGGGCTTGGTTCCCATTGCCAGGCCAAGCGCGCCCGCCTGAGATGGATTGAGGCGTTCGGGGACGGAAACCTTCTCCTGCCGAACGCGAGGTTTCCCCTTTCCCATGAGAAAATCCACCGGGAAAAGCCCCGCGGGAGCGTTCTTCAGCGCGGAAAGCATCCGCGCATAGGTTATGTCGTTGGAGAGGAGATCAAGCCTCACCCTTCGCCATCCGGGCGGCAGTGCGGCATCAAGGACAACGGTGAAACCCGCCTTTGTTTTTTCAAGAACAACGCCCTGAATGCCATCCCTCAGGGGATGATCGCGCGAGAGCATTACCGTGTCCGATGGGCCTATGTCGTTTTCTGGCATGCCAGCGCGACTGAGCCTTATCAGCCGGCGTCCACCTAGCCAGGGCCCTTTGTCCGAGGCTGTCATGTCCAGGACGCACCTGCCCAAAGCCTGCCTGGCCTGGCCTGAGAGGTTGGCCATCTCATCCTGCTGAGCCTGCACCTCCTCGGCACGCTCAAGCGCGATGAGCCGGGAAAAGTGCTCCCTGTAATCCTCTGGGTTCCCGAAGACCTTCACCTGCGCGATTCCTCTTCGGTATGGCCATCCGGCGCGACCCTGTAGATTATCAGGCTATCATAATCGCGCCAATCATCCTGTCCGGTAAAATAAAACCTCTCAACCTGCGAAAGCCCTGAAAGAAAAAGCGTGTCGGCCTGGCTCATCTGTCTGGGCCACATCAGGAAATCCTTCCAGAAAACGATCGCTATGTAATCCGGATCGTATCTGTCTGTCAGATCCCCAAAGCTCAGATCTCCCCAGGTGAAGTCCTTGTCAACCATGGCTACAACCGGATTTCTCTCCCTGAAAGGCCACCAGAACCAGAACCAGTTGACCATTACGCGTTTCCCTGGCGGCACAGCCTCAAGGACGCGCGAAGAGAGCCTGGCTATTGGCCGATTCATTCCGCACTCGCGGATGCTTTTTGCCGCGGCTACAAGCCCTATTGCGAGACCAGCGGCCACGAAAACATACCTGGCCCACTTGACCCTGTAAAAAGGCAGGAGAAAACCAAGAGCAAGCAAGGGAACGAGGATCGCGATGTAGCCGCCCCTGACAAACGGCCAGGTCAGGAGCGCACCAACCAGAAGGGCAACTATAATAGCGTATAAGAGGGGATATTCCCGGCTCCGAAGCAAGGCCCCTGCTACCGCGCCAAAAGCGGCTATCTTTACCGCCGCGAAGCGACCGACAAGGCTTTCCGGACCGAAAAACATCGCGAGGAGCGCGGCCGCGTTGCGCTCCATTGTAAGGGGAATCAGGTGGGGTCTTCCGGCCAGGACAAGGAACAAGGGGGAGTTCTTGTTCGCCTCGTCTATGTCCAGCAGGAGGGGCTGACCAGCAAAGGGGAGGTAGTTTGTGAAGATCATGAGAAAGCCGGAAACGGCCGCCCCAATAAAAAACCAAATAAGCCACCTCCAATTCCTTGAAAACGCCAAAACAATAGCCAATCCAGGCACCAGAAACGCGCCCAGAGGCCTCACCAGGAGGAATATTCCGGACACAAAGCCAGTGGCCGCGAAAAGCCAGGCTTTCCCCCGCCTCATCGCCACCAGAAAGAGAAGAACCGCAACGAGGGTCGCGGCCGCGAGCATGGCGTCCGTTCTGGCATAGTGCGTAGCCCTGAGAAAAAGTATCTCAAAACCGGCGAACACCGCGGCCCACAGCCCTGCCCAAGGATTTTTGAATTCCCTTCCAATAAGGTAGGTGCAGATTAGTACAACCGCGCCGGATAAGAGAGAAACCGTCCTCGCCCAGAATATATGAACGCCGAACACCTTAAGAAACAGTGCGAGTATCCCGTAATAGATCCAGCCGGACAGCATCCCGTAGCCATACTGGCCGAGATATGAACCAGGAAGCATATCCGATCTTACCGCGCCGAACTTCCAGATGCCCATGGCGCAGGAAGAGTGCAATGCCTCGTCCTGGTTGAGGTCCCAGCCAGGAAACCAGGTAAGAGTTATCAAGTTGAGACTGAACCAGAGAGCCAGGTAGAGGATGAACCAGGCTCCTGGCCTCCTGACGAGTTCGCTAATGCTTCTCATGCCCCCCTGATCCAACCGATCGCGCGCGGGACAGCGATGAATACCCCCCTACTCAACCCAGATCCAGTCCAGGCTTGACTCCTTGAGCTTCGCATCAAACCTTATGGAGTGAAGGGTATCCTTGCGCCGGACCTCAAGTCCCATTATCACGGGCACGATGTATTTCTTGGCCTCATCCTCGGTTATGTCAATCCCGACCGCGTTGCCCATCTCCGTGGCCTCATATTTGGGCTGGCGTCCGGTCACTTCAAGCGCTACATCAAACATCTCCGACGGGCTTATCTCGTAGGCTGGAATGAATACCCGGATCTCGCCGCTAGGCTTTCCGGAACCAAAGAGGCTATCAAAGAAGCTCCCTATTGAACCGGACGCGTCCCGGTGGGTTATCTTTACCTCAACCCTGAAGACCCAGAAGGGCCTCAGGGTTTTCCCCTGGCCCTTCGCTGTCCTTATACGAGCGGGTTTGAGACCAGCCCTGGTGACCTGATATGTCTTGCCGCACGCGTTGCAGGTCGCGAAGTGCTTCCCTTTTTTATCAAGAAGCTTCCCGCAATCCGGACACTTCAGGGGGACCAGCTTTATCTCTTTACTTGTTGAGGACAATTTCTCCTCCTCCTTTCATAGTCCTGGCGAGCCAGAGGTTGAAAACGAAAAGGATTATCACTGCGCCTATGAGAACCTTTCCCTCCTCGGTCAGCTGGGTAAAGAGGACACCCAATCCCATTATCAGGGGATCAACGATCGCCAGGCCGAGGACAACTGGCCAGATACGGAAACCGGTTGCCCTGGGGGCTCTGGCGTATCTCAGCTGGGAACGGGCACCGTCAACGGTCGCGGAGAACTTCAGGTTCTTGTAGGAGTAGCTGACCTGCCAGAACGGGTAATAGACCAGGAAGAAGTCCTGATCCACCACATCAAGGAATTCGTCAGTGACATAGTCAAGCCGATAATTGCTCCTTGCCGCGGCAAGGAGGCCTTCCTTTGCCTCGCGCCGGGATGCCTCCTCCTCTTCGGTTATCTCAAGGTATTCGCCCTCCGGCCGTTCGGACTCGGAGTAGTGCTCAAGGGATAGGTTAGAGAGGTCTATGGTGGTCACGGACAGCTCGCCTATTCCGGTTGCGGGGTCTGACCACCTCATTCGCCTGTTGACCTTGTATTCGTGGTATGTCCTGGTCTTGTTGCCCTTGGAGTCAGTGGACTCGGTGTAGCCCAATCGCCAGCCTATGACCTGGCCAATCGTGAACCACATGGGCACATAGACCTGCCTCGCTGATTCAATCTTCACTCCCCTCTTGAAGGCTCCTGGGATACCCCATCTGCCGAGCCAGTGCTGAACGAGCGCCTGGGCCCTGCCAGCGTCAAGGGCGTTTTTCACCAGGAAACGAGGCGTTCCGAGAAGTCCCTCAACCCTGAACAGGGTTCCGCATGACTTGCAATCCACTATGACCTGTCCGGCAACTATATCAAGGGTATCCCCGCAGTTCGGGCAGTTCAATCCCCTTATCTGGGTTATGGTTTCGTCGTTCATACCTTTTTCACCAGGAGGTAGGCTATGAGCGCGGAGACCGGCAGGGAAAATACCGCGCCCGCGCACAGAAGGGTCATGCCAAGAGATATGGCGTCAGGGTCATCCGAAAACAATGGCAGGGAAAGAAGCAGGAACAGGATCCCGAAGGCTATGGTATAAAGGTAATAGGGCCAACCGGGTTTCTTGGGATAGGCTATGGCGTGAATGCCGCCGGTCATGCCCTCTATAAGCAGGTTGTATTTTTGCCCCTTGTAGGAATATTCAACCCTGTAAAGGGGCACATATACGAGCGAAAGCTCTTGCACATCAATGCCGCGGCTCTTGAGAAACGCCACCTTTTCGTCAGGGCCCATGTCTTTCTGGGCTATCTCACCATCAAGGGGTTCCTCAACCGGCCTTATGGATTGAAGGGGAAGGTTTTGGGGCGAAAGGGCCTCGTATGTCTTTTTGTCAGCGAAACCTGGTTGGATTGAGAAGGCTATGTCCCTGGCGCCTCCCTCGCCAGCCCTCCACTCCCTTATGTGCCAGGTTGGAACCCAAACCGGCATTACATTTCTCAGTTCAACCTTCTCGTTGAAAGGCGCTGGCTTGTCCCTTTCGGCCGTCCACCGGAAAAAGCGTTCCGTGGCCGCGGCCCTGTCAAAAACAGGCTTGGCCCAGAACTCGCCCTGATATATCCCCCTCTTGACCTCTACGGATGAGCCGCAGAAGGGGCAGGTGATGTGGTCGGCCCCGCGGGGGACATCAAGTGGCGCGCCGCACTGAGGGC
>CBFGJU010000362.1:0-6618 GCA_965649155.1 Caldifarciminota bacterium
GAAAGAAGAAGCCGGGCAAAAGCCCGGCTTGTTTTCAAAATGGGGGGAGAGGAGCCCCACCAACCCCTTTTTACTTGTTGACGATCTTCTTGAGCTCGGAGCTCGCCCTGAAAGCGGGAACCTTCTTCGCGGGTATCTGGATGGTCTTCTTGGTCCTGGGGTTCCTGCCAGGCCTCGCGGCTCTCTTGCGCACCTGGAAGGTGCCAAAGCCAACGAGCCTTATTTCCTCACCCTTCTTCAGGCTGTCCTTGACAGAGGCTATGAAAGCGTCAAGGGCCCTGCCAGCGTCCTTCTTGGTTATGCCTGCCTTTGTGGCTATGTGGTTTATCAACTGCTGCTTGTTCATCTATCTGGCCTCCTATGGTTTGTTTTTGTGGCGGAGCGGTTGGCTCGCGCCGTGGTTTTTTGTGGGAGAGGCTCCTCTTTCCCCCGGTTTGATTCATGTCTATCTTCATGCCGAAAAGTATGATGCGGTTCCGCGGGGCGTGTCAAGCTGTGATCAAGGCCAGGCCTTGATTGCAGATTTAATCCAGTAAAGTCTTGCGTATCAATGACTTCCGTGATCGGCACGGATTTTCATTTGGCCAATATGGCCTTTCGGAGGCCACGGCAACGGCCTTCCGCGGCCGGATTGGCAATTATCAACCTGGAGGGCCTAAATCCTTGTCAAATAAGGACTTATAGCCACTCAGGCGCGAAAAGCGCATCCGGGGCCGAAAACGCGTAAGTCCTTGGTGGACAAGGACTTTGACCATGCGATCGCCGCCGGGTGCCTTTTTTGAGCCGTTTTACACCATTTTTCATCCGGTTTTTAGGAATTGGCCTTGATCAGGGGATATGGCCCACGGGGTTTGACTTTGAAACCCCGCGGGCCCGGATTTATAATTTGCAGGTTATGAACACGCTTTTACTCCTAAGCCTCGCTGGGCCCTCCTTCCTTCCCTCAGTGGAGGAAATAAGGGCCATGGACGAGAAACTTCGGCTCGCGGAGCGTTGGGGCATCATGGACCTTGACACGGTTCCGCCTGACCTTCCCTGGGACATTCTGCGCTACAGCATAAGCCTGACCGTGGACACGGTCGGGGACAGCATAGCCTCCGGCAGGTGCGATGTTGAGTTCCAGATCGTGAGGGACACCGGGTTCCTCTTGCTCAACTTCGTGGACTCAATGAGCGCGACCCCACATCTCGGACTCACGGTGGACTCGGTTCTTCTGGATGCCGGGCCCGCGACCTGGTTCTTCTCAGGCGCTGACACGGGGACCATTCTGAAAATCCAGATCCCATCGCCATCTCCGGGCCGGATAGACACCCTATCCGTCTTTTACCACGGAAAACCAACCCACCCCTCGGGAATAATATCCAGCGGCGGACTCACCATAGGAGACACGATATGCTACACGGACGACCAGCCATGGGGCGCGAGGCACTGGTTCCCGTGCGTTGACATCCCTTCCGAGAAGGCGAAATCCGAGATAACCGCGACCGTGCCTGCTGGTTGGCGAGTCGTAGCGAACGGCATCCTGGTGGACTCTGTCCAGAACTTTACCTGGTGGACATACCGCTGGGTCAACGACCGGCCCATAGCCAGCTACCTGGTTGCCTTTGCCGCATATGACTTCGCTAACCTTCGGGACACCTTTGTCTGGGCAGGGGACACCCTGCAGATAATACACTATGTGTCCCACGCGGATTCCGCGAACGCGGAGCTGGACTACAAGCTCTTGCCCAGGGCTATTGAGGGCTATTGCTCGCTATACGGGACATATCCGTTCATGGATCAGAAATACTCCCAGGTCCAGGTGGACGAGCTTGGCGGCGCTATGGAGAACCAGACCAACACCTTCACGGGGTTCGGCATATACGGGGACTCAACCCGGACGATCTGGGTCCAGGCCCACGAGCTCAGCCACCAGTGGTGGGGCGACCATGTGACCTGCGGGACATGGCCGGACATATGGCTGAACGAGGGCTTCGCCACCTTCTCCGAGGCCGTGTGGTGGGGATGGTATCTCGGCCCCTCCATGTATCAGTACTGGATTGATTCGGTCAGGATGCGCATATACCTCCAATACCAGACCTGGCCTCCGATACCCATATACAACCCCGGCCAGACCCTTGAGGAGCTGTTCTCGGTTGAGACATACGATAAGGCCGGTTGCGTCCTGCACTCCCTGAAGAAGGTCACGGAATATATGCTCGGAGGTGACACCATGGCGTTCTGGGCCGCGCTGAGATACTACAAGGACAACCACGCTGGCTCATACGCCCTGACTGAGGACTTCACCCAGGAATACCAGACATTCACCGGGTTGACCCTGGACTGGTTCTTCGGGGAGTGGCTCTACAAACCGGGTTATCCAAAGTATAGCGTTATATGGAGCAAGGATTCCATAGGGTCAGGCCTGTGGCAGGTTAACATAACCATAAACCAGACCCAGTCCCACGACTACGGGGTTCCGACATTCAAGATGCCGGTCCCCATAAAGTTCACGGGAACGAGCCTGGACACGACCGTGGTCGCGTGGGACAGCCTTGAAACCCAGAACTTCTCCTTCGTCATCTCCGGAAAACCAACCGCTCTCAGATTTGACCCTGAGAACTGGATCATAGACCAGCACACGGTCCAGACGGGCATAGCCGAGGAGGTCTCCAGTCCCACGGAGACCAGGCTGGTTTCGCTGGGGCCGAACCCAGCGAGGGACATGTTCCGGGTTGAGTTTCTGGCCCCGGAGGGCGCGATGGCAGAGCTGAGCCTCTACGGCGTTGACGGCAGGCTCGCGGCCAGGGAAAGGATCGCGGCATCGGAGGGGTTGAACGCTCTGAGCGTTAACCTCCTGGAATTCCCACATGGCCTGTATTTCACGGAATTCAGGGTTGACGGAAAACGGCTAATCTCGTTGAAGGTGGTGAAGCAATGAAAGAGATGCCCCCTCCACACCTGCAGATTGAGCTCCCGGAAACAGCCTGGGACGGAACCTATTCCAACTTCGTCCTGATAACCCACAGCCCATCGGAGTTCGTGTTTGACTTTGGCAGGGTCGTCCCTGGCGTCCAGAAGGTTAAAGTGGAATCGCGGGTCATAATGACCCCCCAGCACGCCAAATTGCTCCTCCGGACCATAGAGGATAACATAAAGAAATACGAGGCCCGGTTCGGGGAGATCAGGATACCCGGCGAGGAAGAGGGCAAACGGATCGGTTTCGTGCCGCAGTTCTCGCCGGAGAAACCGGAGGCACAGTAGCGCCGGGCAGGATTTTCGCCGGGCTAGCCCCCGGATTCATTTTTCCCGAGGGAATGGGCTGAGCTTTCCGAGGATAATCCGTTATCCTCTCCCGAACCTGTATAAAAACCCCAGCTCCATGATGAATCCGGATTCCTTTCCGCTCAGGAAATACGGCCCGTTGTAGAGCATGTCCGTGCTCACGGTCGCATCCAGCCTCGCGGGACCAAAGGCCATCCCCATCCCGAAGCTTCCCACGAAGCCAGACGAGCCTATGAAAGTGTAGGGATTGTTCGGGTCAACCATCCTCTCCTGCCTGTATATGAAAAGGAACTTGGACATGTTGGAGCGCAGGATGAACCAGCGCCAAAGGGCAATCTCCGAGCCGAGGCCAGCGAGGACCTTCAGCTCCTCAAGGCTCGCGTCCCCGTCGCCCTTTCTCCTGTATGCGCTGAGGGTTAGGCCACCTATCACCAGTCCGGCATCAAGGGGCTTCCCGTTCACCCCTACAAAGAGGGTCCCGCCGGTCGTGAGGTCGGTCGCGGAAGAATCCCCCACCTTCTTGCTGTTGTCGTTCCTGTATATGCTGTAGCCCGCTACCAGTTTCAGGCTTCCGGGGGTGGTATATCTCATTGCGAAACCGAGGTTGGAGAAAGCGGAAACCGGCTTGAGGATGCTGTCCGGACCCCGGGAATTGTCAGAATAAGAGCTCACCTGAACCTGGCAGGATGCGCTTATGCGCCCTGACCCCAGGGGCATAATGAGGCCAGGCGAGACCGAGTAGCTGGTTCCGTCTATGGTGTAGGCCGTATCGCCCTCGCGGTGAAACGCGTAGCCGAACCTCACTCCCCATGTGAAATCCTTCCCCGAACCCACCGAAAGGGTGAGGCCGTGGGCATCCCGCGATCCGTCAAGTGTCGGGAAGGTATAGATGGGATTGTTCAGGTAGAACCCCATTACAAGAGGGCCCTGCTCGGCCAGGACACCGCCGTATGCCTTTCCAAGAACCATGTTTTCCTGGGTTGACATCTCCGTGACCGAGAGGTTCGGGAACCTCGCGACATACGCGGGGTTGCCACGGATGACCAGCGCCTCATCGTCCAGAACGAACTGATACAGGTTTCCCATCGCGGCGACCCTGGTCTCGGTAGCGAGGGCCGCGCCCACGAAGACCATGTGAGTGAAAAGCTTTCGCATCGGCATGCTCCTTTTGTTTGTTGGATATTATAAGGTAAGGCTTTTTGCTTAATAAATCTGGCATTCTATATACCCACATCGGCTCTCGGATACAATCAGCATGGATCAAGGGAGAATTCATGCCTTTAGAACCTCATGTTTATACCCCCGCCCAGCGTTCTGCCCTTGCTCAAAGACGCGTTGCCTTCCTCGTATGTGAAGAACTCCTGGTCAAGCATGTTCTGGACTCCAAAGTTCAGTTGGACTCCCTTTAGGGGCCTCACAAAAAGGTTCAGGTTCATGATGGTGTAATCCGGGAGCTTTATCGCGCCGCTATATAGCCTGTCCTTCACCCACTCGCCTGTGAGGCTCGCACCAACAACCCTGTATTCAAAAGTGAGCTGGCCCGAGAAGGTGTGTTTCGGCTCATAGGCAATGGGCAGGCCGGTCTCCGCGTCCCGAGCGTTAAGATATGCATAAGAGAAATCAGCCCACAGGGGGTTCCTCTCAACCCTCGCCCTCATGGATACTCCCCAGGTGTATGCTTTCGGGGTGTTTTCCCTGGTGAATACGGGAAGCCCGTTCAGGGAATCCCCCGTGGGAACCGTGGTTATCATGTTCCTGAGAGCATTGTAGAAACCCGAAACCCCGAGCGTCAGAAAACCGGTTGGTGTGAGCTCTATTCCGGAGCTGTAGCTCATGGAAACCTCCGGGAGGAGGTCAGGGTTCCCGGTTCTGTAGTAACTGCCTGCCGGAATAGCTTCCTCGTATCTGTCCTGGAGGCTAGGTGCCCTGAATCCCCTGCCGATATAGCTCCTTATTGTGAAAAACCCATTTGGTTTGAGGCGAACCCCTGCCTTCGGAGTGAGCTGAAACCCGCCTATCGGGTAGCGGTCAAGCCTGCCAGCTATGTCAAGATTAAGCCAATCCGATGGCCTGGCATCATCCTCAAGGTAAATCCCGTAGAAGGTTTCTGCCAAAGGGGAAATCCCTGTCCGTTCAAACCGGCTCTGCCTGAAGACCGCTCCGGTCATAAGGTTGTGCCACAATAGGCCGAGGTGGGATTCTTGCTTGATCTCATATATGACGCTGGAAGCACTTCTGGAACCATATTTCCTCGCGTAGTGATTCAGGTAAGCACTGATGTCGTTGTGAGAGAAGTCGTTCATCCATATGCCGCCCGCCTCAGCTATCGTGTTCCAGAAGCGCTCCGGATCGTCGCGGCCCACCGCGCCCTCGCTGTAATCCCCGTTAAGCCGGAAATTTTTCAAGGTTGATTTCCCTGAGGCGCTCAGCCTCCTGTAGGACTCAACCTGGCTCCTGCCATCATAGGCCCTCTGCCCCAGGCTCAGAATATAGGCGCTTCCGAGAGGGCCCGGCCCACCTATTGCCGCGCCGGCCTCCAGGTTACCATAGGTGCCGTAGTTGGCCCTGAAGGCATACAGGGGGTTTGGGGAGGGCTTTGTTGTTATGATGTTGATTATGCCACCCAGGGCATCCGAGCCATGGATGGCGCAGGACGCTCCCTCTATCACCTCAATCCTCTCAACCAGAAGGAGGGGCACGGAGGATATGTTGGAACCTGATCCATCGTGACAGAAGAGGCGTTTGTTGTCAAGGAGCACGAGGGTATGATGGGAGAGGAGGCCCTGGAGCCTGGGACTGAAGGCATCTGACGCGCCGGAGGATTGATCGCCTGCGGCCGTGACCCCTGGCAAGAGCCTGACCGCGTCCACAAGGGAGGTTTGATTCGCTGACTGGATCCGTTTCGCGTCAATCTTCTGTGTGGGTATGGGGGATTGGCTCATGTCATGGAGGGTCGGGGATGAGATAACCTCCACCTCATCAGATCTTATTGCCGCAGGGCTCAATCCAACAGAGAGGTGAGAGGGGATCTCAGAGAGTTCCAGCATTTTCGTCTTGTATCCTATCATGCTTACCAGGAGGATGACGGGTGGATCAGGCGCGTTCGTGAGCATGAAGTGCCCGTTCTCGTCGGTATAAGTGCCTGTCCCCTTGCCCTCCAGAACAACCGCGGCGCCGGCGAGGGGAATGCCGGATTCTTCATCCACGACCATCCCGTGGATGACTACTGATAATAAAGAAAGGATAAGCATAATACCCATATTATATAGCTAATTAGTAGGTAATTTCAAATCCATAATTTATTGGGGATCCTTCACCCCCCTGGCCTCTAACTGGCCCCTGATTGACCCCCCG
>CBFGJU010000363.1:0-6611 GCA_965649155.1 Caldifarciminota bacterium
GAGGTAGACAGGTTGGGTCTCCTGGCGTGATAACGGAGCAGATATGAAAAAAGGCTTACATCCAGAGTATTTTCGCGACGCGGAAATAGTTTGCGCGTGCGGCAACACGGTCAAGATAGGCTCTACCAAGAAGAAAATGAAGGTGGAGGTATGTTCTGCCTGTCATCCCTTCTACACGGGGGCCCTGAAGTCCACGGTTGACGCGGGCGGAAGGGTAAGGCGCTTCAAAGAGAAATACGGGATCAAATAAGGGGGTTTGCATGGAATTGATACTCTTAGCTGTCCTGTCCCAGGAGCCGGTTGAGGAGACCTCGCCGGTACTCCTGCTCGCCCAGGCAACCAGCCAGGACACGGCAGGAAAATCAACCTCGGGCCAGTGGACATACGGCCAGGTTACCCCTCCGGGAATGAAGAGGGTCTACGGCTACCGAGTCCAGGTCTTCGCTACCATATACAAGGACAAGGCCGAAAAGATAAGGAACGAGGTCCAGGAGAAGGTGGCTTATCCCGTCTATATTGAGGAAATACCCCCGTTTTACAAAATACGCATAGGCGACTTCCAAAAGAGGGAGGAGGCCGAACAGTTCCTGGCCACGGTCCAGAAATCCCTGGGCTACGCGGACGCGTTCGTGGCCGAGACCGTTGTCTTCATAAAGGAGGAAGGGGGAACAGGGGGCGGACAATAGTCATTTGCGAGTTCTCGTAGCAACCGGCAATCCGGACAAATTTCGTGAAATAAGCAAAATAATTGCGATTCCGAATCTGGAGATTTTTTCGCTCAATGACCTCGGAACAGAAGGTCCAGAGGAGACCGGCCTTACACTCCGGGAAAACGCCAGGTTGAAAGCTGATCAAGGATTTCGGGCCTCCGGAATGACAACCATAGCTGAGGACACGGGGCTTTGCGTGGACGCTCTGGCCGGCATGCCTGGGGTGTTCTCGTCGCGCTTCGCAGGGACAGGGGCAACATACCGGGACAACAGGCAAAAGCTCCTTTCCCTGCTGGAAGGGGTTCCTTTTGCTGAGAGAAGGGCCTTTTTCGCTACTGTGGCCTGCCTGACAGCGGACGGCCGGAGTTTCGCGTTCGCGGAGGGAAGGGTTGAGGGATTCATAACCACCGAAGAACGCGGCCACGGTGGGTTCGGATACGACCCGGTGTTCCTTTACCCGCAGATGGGAAAAACATTCGCGGAACTCCCTCCGGAGGTGAAAAACGCGATAAGCCACAGGGCAAGGGCCTTCATGGCGGCAAGGGACATCTTGTTGAGGTTATTGCGAGGATAAAATGAAAGCGGCTTTTCTTGACAGGGACGGGACAATAATCCAGGACATGCACTACGGGGGTTCCCCGGAGATGGTCAGGCCTGTTCCGGGAGCAGGGGAAGCGCTTGAGATGCTGCGGAAAGCCGGGTTTCTGCTTTTTGTCGTGACGAACCAGTCGGGCGCGGCCAGGGGATTCGTATCCCGTGAAAACCTGATGGCAACGCACCGGGAGATGGAGAGGCGGCTGAGGCTAAGGTTCAACGGACTGGAGTTTTGTCCGCACGCGCCGGGGGAACACTGTCCCTGCAGGAAACCCGCGCCCGGCATGATAAAGCGGATAACGCTGATGTGGCCAGAAATAGAGCTGTCGCGCTCGGTTACCATCGGGGACAACCAGAGGGATGTCCTCGCGGGAAAGGCGATGGGAACGAAAACCGTGCTCATAGCCGATCGGGCGCCGGACGGCCTTGAACCGGATCTGATCGCCACGAGCATACTTGAGGCCGCGAGGTGGGCAGTTGAAAATCTCTAGCTATGCTGATAATTTTGATAAACATTACCGCGCCCGATCTCTTCAGGCAACCATATTGCCAGGCGGATTCGGCATACGGCTGGATGTTTTCCGATACAATGCAAGGAGTGATCCGGACATACGGCCTGCCTGACTCGTGCGAGGAAACGCTCAAGAAGGCATACTTCCTTCACCTCCTGCTCCAGGGGGAGGGGCTCGGAGTGGGTTATGTCTGGATGAACCAGCGGGAAACCTTGATGTTCAGGAGGATGGGAGACGAGTGGGTTGACCTTGACAGCATAAATGTCAAGGGCCACAGGATCATCCAAAGGGCCTCTGCTGTTGACAGGATACCGAGGCTGTTTTTCCTGGACCTCCTCTCCGAGGATACATTGCCTCCGTATCTCTGCCAGTGGGACAGTGGCCCGGAGCTCTATTACACATTCGGTTGGTGCTCCGAGCTGGAAATGGCCTATGCCGTGGCTCTCAGCTGGTTCGGGATAGCCGGAAGGGTCGTCTTTACTCTGAGATACACACGAAAACCGCTGTCAGGATCGCGGGCAGGGAGTTTCTGGTTGACAATTCTTTCCCGACGGATGCGGGATTTTTCCACGAGGAGTGGAAGCATGCAAAGCCATATCTCCCTGATATTTCCTGGAACAAGGAGGTTCTCAGGCTCTCGTCTTGGTATAACAAGAGGGTGGGGGAGGCGGTATCCGAAAGTAGCGGATGGGAAGTCGGACCCATCGCGGAAAAAAGAACAGGGGAGAAGCTGGGGCTGGAATGAGTGAGCCTTTTTCCTTTCTCAATTCCCTCCTGAACTACGAACAGACAGGCGGCTACACGAAATCCATAGAACCTTTTCTTGAGCTACTTGAGAAACTGGGCCGGCCCCACCAGGCAAGGGGTAAAAAGGTAATCGTTGCCGGAACAAAAGGCAAAGGCTCTGTTGCCGCGCACATGACAAGGGGGCTTTTGAACGCGGGGCATAGCGTTGGGTCATATATCTCTCCACACCTGGTTGACCTGACCGAAAGGATAAGCCTTGATGGCCAGGCCATTTCCAGGAATGAGCTGGCCAGGTTGATCTCGGAGATAAAACCGCATGTAATAGGCAGGAGAGGGATGGCCACCTGGTTTGAGGTGATGACCGCGGCGGCATTCCTGTATTTCAGGGAGCGAGAGCCGGAGTTCTGGGTTCTTGAGGTGGGGCTTGGGGGCAGGCTTGACGCGACGAACGCGGTCCAGGGGGACCTGACCGTGATAACCCGGATAGGCCTTGACCACACGCACATCCTGGGAAACACCCTGGCCGAGATAGCGCGGGAAAAGGCCGGGGTGATAAAGGGCGGGAGGGTGATAACTTGCGAGCAGGAGCCAGAGGCCATGGAGGTTATCGCGGCTACCTGCGAGGAACGGGGAGCCGATCTGATCGTCCCGCAATACGAGATCATCTCATCGGATCTCTCCGGAACCAGAATAGCCTTGGCCGGAAAGGAATACAGGACTCCTCTTATCGGGAGATTTCAGGCTGAGAACCTCGCGATATCCGCGGCCGGCCTGGCTAAGCTTGGCATTTCTGATCCGGATTTCTCCAGGACAACCCATCCGGGCAGGTTCCAGGTAATTCCTGGCAAGGTCCCGGTGATCCTTGACGGCGCGCACAACGCTCTCGCGTTATCCGAGGTTCTATCCGAGACCAGGAGGCTTTTCCCCGAGAGGGAACTCCTCGTGGTCTTCGGCGCGAGCAGGGGGAAGGATATACGGACGATGCTGAGATTGCTCGCGGGAGCCAGGCTGATCATACTAACCAGAGCTGGAACGCCAAGGGCCGCGGAACCCCTTCTCATGGAGCCGGCGGCAAAGCAGATGGGTCTGAATGCTACTAGGGCAAGGGATGTGAGGGGGGCACTGGAAATGGCGAGGGAAATGGTGGGCCCCCGCGATGTGATCCTGGTGACAGGCTCGCTGTATGTGGTAGGGGAAACGCTTATGTTCAGCGAACGATCCGACGCTCAGACTTAACCCTAAACGATCTTTCTGATCTTTTCCTCAGCATCAGTTATATGGGACATCAATGATTGCAGGTCCCCAACGAGATCGTCAAGCCTGGCGGCCGAAACAGCAAGATTGGATATTGCCGCGATCTGCTCCCTGGATGCTGACGCGATGGATTCGGCCTTTTGAATTATCGTGGCCATGTTGTCGGCAACCGCGTCTATCTCTTCAACCGTCACGGCAAAATTGTTGACAGCCATGCTGGCGCGGCTATCGTAATCAACCAAAAGGTGGGACAAAATCTGAGCGGTATTCTCCAGCGATTTAACGAGGCTAACTATTTCACGGGTTTTGCTCCTTACCTCCTCGGAAAATTCCCTCATCCTCCCGGCTATAATACTGAAGCTCCCGGAAGACCCTTTCGTGGCTGTTTCTATCCCGGCGTTAAGGGCCAGTATGTGTGTCTTGCGCGCCATTCCGGTTACCACATCGCTTATTTTGCCTATTTCGGAGACATTGTCTGCCATATCATAAGCGACCTCTATGAGTTTTCTTCTCTTATCTGTCGCCTCTCCTTTCTCATATTGTCCAAAAGCCACCACTGCCTGCTTGCTTTTCTGAAGCCTGGCATCAATCTCACCTATGCTGGCGTATATTCGCTCGGTGGCTCCCGCCATCTCCAGGATCCCTGCCCTCATTTCCTCAGCGGATGCGGAGAGCTGGGAGGACTCCTGCTGAACTCTGAGAATGGCGTCCGCGAGGGATTTTATTGCCTCGGCTATCTCTCCGAGGGCCGAAATGGCTGTCTCCGCCTGCTTTTTGTTCCTGTCCGCGAGGTCGGCCAGCTCCTCGTTTTTGGTCTGGAGCTCTTTGTAAGAGGCTATTTGGAGCTCCTTCATCCTGAACATCCGAACGCTTATAATGACAGAGAGAGAAGCCGCGGCCAGGCCCGTTATCAGCCCATAGATGCCCATCACCTGATTTGATGGGCTCATACCCAGAAACAGGTATGGAACGAGGAATATCGCGCAGAACATTATGAGGTTAAGGGCTATTGCATCCCTGAGCCTCGTGGGTATCAGACTCGCTATGACGAACAGAATTATGGCTGAGGCCAACAAATATGTTATCTCACCGACTGTGAGGGTTATCGCTATCTGGCAGAGGGATATCAGTATAACGGTAAGGTAAAGGAGCGGAATGGAATGCCGAGCAGAAACCCTCCTGAAAAAGATGAAGCAAGCAAGGGAATAAAGCGCGATGACAAGCCTGAAGGCGGCCGCAATGGCAAAACGATCCGGGCGAACGAACCAGTCAACCAGCATGTAGGCAGGGTAGGCAGGCACAGCGAGTCCCAGGGCTGTCAACATACCCCTTTTTATGTCCTCGTAGATATCCGGTTTGTCCAACATATACATATATTAGAGCATCCGGCTGTGGTAATTAAACCCGATCAATCCGGACCCGATGGGGATGATCCTATCAGCGCGAAGTAAAATCCCTCGTGGTCAGGCTCATCAAAAGGATACAATCGTCGGGTCAATGACAGGGAGGGATGGAAGGTTTTACCCGCCCACTCGGTGAGGCCTGAGGATAAGGATATGCCCTCAATCTCAAAAGGAAGGATCCGGGCGCCGGACCTTTCTCTGAGCAGGTAGTCAACTATTCCCTCGTTCTCCTGCGGGGTTATGGTGCAGGTTGAGTAGACCAGCCTGCCGCCTGGATAAAGCGAATCAAAGGCCGAGAGGATTAGCCTGCGCTGAATCCTGACAAGCCTGGCAACCTTTTCCCACGACCACCATCCCAGGACATCCGGGTTCTTGTGCAGGGTTCCGAGGCCAGAGCACGGAGCGTCAAGGAGAACAGCGTCAAAGAGGCCCCGGTAAATGCCCCCAAGCTTTGCGCCATCAAGCGAACATGTCGCTACATTCAGACAGCCGAGCCGGTCAAGCGCGCCGTGAAGTGCCTTTAGCCTCTGTCTGTCCGGGTCGTTTGCGAGTATAAGGCCACGGTTTTCCATCATCGCGCTCATTTGGGTTGTCTTTGAGCCTGGGGCCGCGGCCACATCAAGAACCCTTTCGCCGGCCTTGGGACAAAGTATAATCGGCGGGATCATGGACGAGGGGTCCTGGATGTAAATGAGGCCGGCCGCGTGCTCAAGGGTTCTGCCCATCTCGCCAGGGTGGTAATCAACCCGGAATCCTGGCCCGTAGAAAGGCAATGGCGTGAGCCGAAAACCCCTCTCGGCGAGCATGTTCCTCCCCTCTTCCACTCCGATCCGCAGGGTGTTGATCCTGAGACCAGGCCTCCTGGGCTTTCTGAGCGCGTCAAGGTGATCCCCGGCAAGGGGGCCAAAGAGCTCTCCGAGGAGGCCGGCGAGATCGCGGTTCTCGGGCATGGTGAAATATTAATGGGCCGGACTCCCCAAATGAAACCAGGGAGGCTATACGGGGAGCTCATCTCGCGAGGACAAATCCCCGAATCCCTTGTCCGGGGCCGATTTCCCGGATCGCGGCCCTTGTCATAAGTCCTTGCGCGGCCAGAACTTAGCTTGACCCAGATCAGACCCCTGTATTAAAATCTGAGCGTGACTCATCACAGGGTTATTTTTGGAAACTCCCGCGAGATGCCGGAGCTCGCTGATGAGAGCATCCAGCTTATAGTCACATCGCCCCCGTATTTCAACGCGCCCTTTGACTACCAGGATCTCTTCCCCAGCTACGAGGCTTATCTTGAGCTCATAAAGGGCTTTGCCAGGGAGTCAATGCGGGTTCTGGAGGCCGGCAGGGTCGTCGCGGTCAACACGGATGACATACTGGTTGACGGGAAACGCTACCCC
>CBFGJU010000364.1:0-6570 GCA_965649155.1 Caldifarciminota bacterium
GGCTGAGATTAATGAGAAAAGAAAGGGCAGTTTCCACCTCTTTCTTGAAGGTCATCTCGGCGTGGCGCGGAAGGGTGTTTTCCCTCCTGAAATATTCGCAATCATAATAACCCAGGTTTATCAGATTCCCTATATCAGACTCCTGAATGGGCTTCGTTCTGTCCCAGATAACAGCCTTCAGCATGTTCCAGGTGATAAAATATGGCGCGCCGAGCTTGGCCGCATAGCGTTCAGCCTGGGTCCAGAGGTCTTCTCTGTAGGGCGTTGGAACCTCAAGGTAGTCCTTGAGCTCAATCACGCAGAAGGCCTGACCCTTCTCGTCCAATATCAGGATATCGCTCCTGCCCTCTTCCTGAATGGGTCTCGCTCGCAGAGGCCAGCCAGGGTTCTCCTTGATTACCTCTCCTATTATTTGAAGGACATAACCCTGAAACTGTCGCTCAACGCGTTCCTGGCGCACGATCAAATTATAGATTTAGCGCTCATGGATACTCAACTTGATCGTCCATAGCGCGCGCTTTATAATTATCCCGCGCATAAGGGAGGCTACTTTGAAAAGGATACTTGCTGTAGCCCTGCTCGCGGCTCCCGTGTTCGGGGACGCCATAGTCAGGGTCTATGGAACGGAGAAGGACATCCTGTCCGCTATGACGAACAGGGAGATAAAGGGCCTTGACAGGCTCGGCGGCAAGCTCGGTCAATACACGGACTTCTGGATCCACAACGACGGCCAGATGATGGCGGTGAGGAGCCTCGGTCTGCCCATGGAGATAATTGACCCGAACCCGAAAGCAACGATGGACAAGGCTGATGTCAGCTATATGACATGGGCTCAGACCATCGCGTTCCTGCAGTCCAAGGCAACGACCTACTCCAACATCTGCAACCTGGACACAATAGGCTGGTCATACGAGGGAAGACCCATACTAATGCTGAAATTATCGGATAACCCAACGCAGGACGAGGACGAGCCGGAGGTCCTCATCATGGGCCTGCACCACGCGAGGGAGTGGCCTGCTCTCGCTACGCCCATCTTCATAATAGACACCATGACCAAGGCCTACGGCAGTGTCTCCAACATAACGGATGTGATCAACAATCGCGAGGTCTACTTCATACCCTGCGTCAACCCTGACGGTTATTATCGCTCCCACGACCAGGGCTATGACTGGCGCAAGAACAGGCACTATTTCCCGACCTACAACGCCTATGGCACTGACCCGAACAGGAACTACGACGGCGCTGAGAACGGGGACGCATACGGCGCGTGGGGCGCGGTGGATCAGAGCAAGGCCAGCCACAATCCCCAAGATGAGGTGCACACCGGCCTCATGCCAGCTGACTCCGAGATCCTCGCGGTGATGCGCTTTGCCAAGGCCAGGAACCTGGACGCGGCGCTGAGCTTTCACACATACTCGGAGCTGGTGCTCTGGCCACTTGGCTACACCTACGCGAGCGCTCCGGATGACTCGCTACTGACGAGGGTTGGCCAGGCAATAGCCGCGCAGATAGGGGGCTACCAACCAATCCAGAGCTCTGACCTTTATCCGACATCCGGGGACGCGGATGACTGGATATACGGTTGGTTCTACTATACAGGTGGCAGGATAACGCCCGCATATACCATAGAAGAGGCTTCCAGTTTCCAGCCAAACGAGACCGCGCTTGACACCATCGTGGTGGAGAACTTCCGCGGCGCCCTGTATCTCATGCAGGAGGCCGGCAACATAAGGAACAACACCACGCCTTATCCCATAATAGGAACGATAACCGCGCCGGACACCTCACACACCCAGAGCTTTACGGTTTCCTGGACGATAAAGAATACCAGGTCAAACCCGACGAAATACCATCTCCAGAGGCTAACTGGCTACACGGAGTTCACCGACGGGGCGGAGGCTGACTATGGCTACCTTGACCTGCACTCCGGAGACTGGTCAAGGAGCACAGCCAGGGCATACTCCGGAACCTACTCCTATGCGGCCAACAACACCGCGAACGACAAGTGCAGGATGCTCTCAACCAAGTGGCCCTACTATGTCAAGAGCGCGAACGACTCGCTGACATTCTGGGTGTGGTATAACACGGAGAACTACTATGACGCGGTTGAGGTCGCTGTCTCGGAGAACGGCAGGGACTGGGAGTTCCTGGACAAGTGGTTCGGCTCCAACAGCAACTGGGTGAGGAAGGCCTACTCGCTCTCGCGCTGGACAGGCAAGTGGCTCTACTTTGCCATCTACTACATGCTTGATCCGGGAACCCGTGGCCAGGGTGTTTTCGTTGATGACATCAAGATAGCCTATTTCGCGGACACGGTAACCGTAGACACGAACATCACCGCGACCAGCTACCAGGTCACGGTTCCCGGCAACGGCATTTATTATCACAGGGTAAAACCCAAAAATACCCCTCGCGGCTGGGCCGACTGGTCAAAACCTGTCAAGACTGTCGTTGACATAACCTCGGTGGAGGAAAAAGAGCACCCCAAGGCCGAGGACATAGCATTCCACGCCTCGGATGGCGGATTCGTGTTCCTGGTGCCGGAGAACGCTCGGTTCAGCCTGTCGGTCTACGATGTGGCCGGGAGATCTGTCAAGGCAATTGACGGGCTTGGGACGGGCAAAACAGAGAGCCTCACGGGCTTCAATCCGGGCATCTACTTCGGCACCCTCAGGGTTGGAGAGAAACGCCTGGATGCCAAGGCCGTTGTGAAATAAACGCGAATCTAACCGCTTAGCCCCCAGCCCTGTGGCTGGGGGTTTTGGCAAGCCCGCATTAGTGATTATCCCTTTGCCCACATCGCGACCCTGTAGTTCTTGAATGTCAGGAGCAGGTTCTTCCCCGCGAGCCGAGCCTTCATAACCTCCAGCGACGAATGCGCCGTCTCCATTTCCGAGAGAACCTGGTGGATCCCCGCGGACATCAGGAACTCAGCCTGGGTAGCAAAGAGCGCCTCGCGAAGCCCCGAGCGCGCGGCGGTTTCCCTGAAAATGTCCCAGTCCAGGAAAAAGGTTATGTCCTGCTGGCCAACCCGCTCAAAGGGATCATCAGATACCGTGTGCCTGTAATAGCAGGTGAGGGTTCCACGGGGATAGGACGAGAGGATAATCTCACGAGGATAACCGTAATCAATGACCAGAATGTAGCCGGACTCAAGGGAGGACGCGCAGCGCGAGAGGAAAGAGAGGGCCTCCACGGATAGATCGTATATGAAACCCTCCGGGGCCTCGGATGGCAAAAAGGGCAGGGCATCCTGCCTCGCCGGGGCTTTGACCCAGGCAAAGGGATCGCCCAGGGCCACCATCATCATTGACCAACCGCCCGGTTCTCTCACAAACCTGTCAAAGGCAAAAGCGTCAAGAACCTCGTTGGCAAGTATAACGCCAGTAAAACCGGAAGGAAGGGAATCCAGCCACTTAACTCGCTCCGAGTGGGGCGAAAGAAGCCTCTCCTGCTGGGCGCGCAGGCTATGGCTTTTCTCCAGGATAAAATATCGGATCTCTCGGTATAGATCAGGCTCCCTGGACAAGAGGTAATCAAGGATGTCAGAAGCGAGAAATCCCTTGCCCGGCCCTATCTCAAGTATGGCGCCGGGAATTCCGCGAGAGACGAGGAACCTGGCCACCGTCCAACCGAAAAGCGGGTGAAGCGAGGGCCCGGTGTAAAAATCGCCCCTGCCCCTGAATGGCTTTCCGGTTGAATAATAGCCCATCTCCGGGTGATACAGGGCCTCCTCAACGAACCTGGAAAAGGGGACAGGGCCACCACCCTCTATCAATCCCCTTATGTGCTTCTCAAGATCCATCTATTTCCTTCTAAGGAGCCTCTTCCACCATGGCTTGGGCTTCTCCTCGCCATAGTAATAGTAAGACGAACGCCTGGGCTTTGACATGTTCAGTATGACGCCAGCTATGTTGGCTCCAGCATTGATGAGTATATCAGCGGCCTTCCTGAGATCCCGGCTGTCCGTGGCATGGACACGAGCCACGAGGACAGTAGCATCCATCTGGGGCGCCAGGACTCCGGCCTCTGCCAGAAGGAGCGCCGGCGGGGTGTCAAATATGATTATGTCAAAGGAATCCTTTATTTTGTCAAGGAACGAGCGAAAATAGCCGGCCGAAAGGAGATTCAGGGGGTCATAGACCTCCCTGCCTATCGGCATGACCATCAGGTTGGGAATGGGCCCTTCCGCCATGACATCCTCGGGCGGAGAGCCGTTGAACAGTATCTCAAAAAATCCTTTTCTGTCAAGCAGGCCAAGGGACGAGCTCAGAGACCTCTTGTTGGCGTCCGCGTCCACCAGCAGGACCCTTTCGCCGGACGCGGCAAGGCTCGCGGCCAGGTTCAGGGCAACGGTGGTCTTGCCTTCCCCAGGCCCGGGGCTGGTCACGCAGAGGGTTTTGTTCTTCTTCAGGTGGCCCAAAAGCCCTATGTTCAGCGCGGCTATCCTGAAAATCTCCATGAGCATGGGGTCTTTGATGACCAGGGGCTGAACTCCGGAGCCTGGTTCTGGCATATCCACCTTTGGGATGATGGCTATATACCTTATCCTGCCCTCGTCCTTCTCGCCAAAGGGCCTTTCCGGGTCCTCCCGTATCGTGTTGTCCATGTATTCCAGTATGAGAACCAGGGCTATTCCAACCAGGAGGCCTATTATGAGGCCCAGCATGGGTATCCTGACGAAACGGGGTCTCGTGGTTATGACTGACGCGCGGCCAGCTTCCTCCAGGACCGTCACATCGGATGTGACGCTTGCCTCCTGTATCCTTATCTCCTCGTATCTCTGGGCCAGCAGGGTGTAGATGTCCTCAGCGGCCTCCTTTTGCCTCTCCAGTTGCAGATACTGGAGCTCCTTCTCCATTATTTCGCCGAGGCTCGTTTTTTCTTTCTCTATGTCAGCGCGGAGGGTAGATTTCGCTATTGAAAGGGCTTTTTGTCTGTCTGATATGGCCGAGGAGAGCTCGGATTTCAATCCTGAGAGCCTGGCCCTCATCGCCTTCACATCCGGGTGGTTCTCGCCAAGGGACTTCGTTGCCTCGGCAAGCTCAAGGCTCGTGGCCCTCGCGTCAGCGAACAGCGCGTTTATCCTCGCGTCATCAACCAGGAACTCAATGTAGCCTGGAATGCTATCCGTGCCCTTTATCCATCCGATTATGTTTCTGAGCTGTCGCTCCTCCGCCTCCATGGCCGCGAGCCGGGCGTCCTTCTCAGCGAGGCGCTGTGCCACCCTGGTTTGCTCCGCTGATATGTCAACTATGCCCTCCCGTTCCCTGAAGATTTTCATCTCCTCAGCTATCCTCGCGAGCTCGCGGCTGTATGTATCCATCTGCTCCTTGATGAAGACCTTGCTCTGTTCAAACTGGGCCCTCTTTCTCCTGAGGTTCTCGTCTATGGCGGCCCTGGCTATACCAGTAGCCAGAATAGTTGCCGAGCCCGGATCGTCCCAGGTAACGGTTATTGACATGACCAGCGGGCCGGTAAAACCGGGGCCTCCGGGGAGCTGTATTCCGGCCGCGCTCTCGCTCAGCTTTGATATGTTTATGCCTATGCTTGACTGCAACAAAATGGCCACCTCCAACGGGGAAGCCAAGCGAAATTCTATGAAATCGCCTTCCTGAGGGTTAGCCGAAAATAATGTGAAATTGACCAGGCCGTCCGTAAAAAGCTCACCCAGTTTCCCTCCGCTGGTGCCCAGAGGGCCATCCACCGAGTAATTTCCGCCGTCCTCCAATTTTATCCTGTAGGTTCCCCTGGCGGTGGTGTCAGCCACGGAGAAATCTTCCAGGTACAGGTGCGGACTGCCCCTCCTGGTAACGATGTAGGTTACCCCGGTTTCACTTGCGACCCTTGTAAGGAAATCCAGGCTCATGATGTCCGCGGCAACCCTCCCCATGCGGGATTCCTGGTTACCGGAGCCAGGATAAAGGTAGGAGGGTATGATGTCCTGGGAGCTCTCCTCGTTCCTCTCGGCGCTGACGAGTTTTGCCGTGGCGGTGTAGATGATAATGGTCTTCTGTCTGAATAGCCACAGCAGGCTACCGAGAAGGCCGACCGCCACGGCTGTAAAGAAAATCCAGCGCCTCCTGGAAAACGCGCGTGCTATTCTCCCCAGATCTATGCCCTGGTTCAATGTGATAAGGATAATACCGGTGAGGGAGTTGGTTCAACCACAACCGACCAGTCGTTCTTGGTTCCCCGTTGCTTGGAGTGAACAAGAGATGGCGAGCTTGAGATTTTGTTTTTCGGACACGAGAAGATAAACCCGTGGCCCACAAGGCATCTAAAAACTTTCGTTCGGGCCGAGAGGGCATAAGGTTTGAAAGCACGCGCGCTCTCGCAATAAGCTTTGCCAATCTTGAAGGAGAAAAAAGACCCACTTGCCCAGGATGTGAATTTCGTTAAGGGCGTTGGCCCGAAAAGGGCCGTTGCACTGGCCAGGCTGGGTATCCGTTCGGTTGAGGACCTGCTCCTGCACATCCCGGTCCGTTATGTGGACAGGAGGGTTCTCAGGAAGATCAGGGATGCCAGGCTTGGCGAGGAAGGGGTCTTTCTGGCAAGGGTGGAGGCATC
>CBFGJU010000365.1:0-15761 GCA_965649155.1 Caldifarciminota bacterium
GGCCCAGGCCGCACCAGCCAGGGCCAGAAACACTGCTATCCTTTTCAGATTCATGGGCATAGCCTCCTGATCAAGTGAGGAAATTATGAGGTTTTTATCGTAAATAAAGCAACCGCGGATCCGATCAGCGAAAACCCAGCCTGACCTTCAACCAGGACACGAAAATTACCCTGAGATTGTGCGCCAGGTTGGGCAATTCCTGAAACAGTGGCCTCCAGAACCCAAGGCCATGTTCCTTGGCAAATTTTAGCGCGTGAGAGAATCTGCCAAACGAGAGCCACGCCCTCATGTAGCGATCGGCATCAAGCGCCCTGAGTTCTAGAAAACTCGCGTAAAGCGGGCCTTTCTTGAACTCCTCCGGAACCGGCATGAGCTCCTCGGAAAATACCCAGGGCTTTGGTTTTCCAAGGAACCACCTTGCGCTTTCCCTTCCGGAGTGCTCCTGGTGATAAATGGCCAGTGCCTCCGGGATGTAGCCTATGGGGTATCTCATGGCCACCTTTATCCAGAGGTTGAAATCCTCGCCCACCCTGAGCCTCCTGTCAAAGCCGCCGACCTCAAGGTAGGCTTTTTTCCTTATGGTAACCGAGGATGAGGAGGTGAAAAAGGATTCCCTCCAAAGGGCAAAAGGATCGTGGATTATTTTCTCGGACATGTCTAGGAGAACGGGTTGCCGGGCATCCTTATGCCATATCTCGTATCCGGTGGCCACCAGGCCAGCCTCCATGTGTTTCTCAAGGAACCGAACACAGGCTTCAAGGAACCGAGGCCTCCACTCGTCGTCCGCGTCAAGGAAGGCAATGAGCTCTCCCAGGGATGCCCTGATTCCGGTGTCCCTTGCCACTGATGGGCCGGAATTTCTCTCGGTCTTAAGGAGCCTTATCCTGGGATCGCCCATCCGGGCTACCGTGTCCGGCCCGGCATCCGTGGAACAATCATCCACAACAACGATCTCAAAGTCCTGAAAGCTCTGGGCCAGGACGCTCTCTATTGCCCTGACGACGAGCTCGCCCTTGTTGTAAAGGGATATGACAACCGAGACCAGGGGCTTTTTCACGGGGAATATTATAGACCATGGATTGGCTTTCGGACACACAATTTTCGTGATCCTTTCCCCAAATGTGCTTATTTCTGATTTTCGGCATACCCCCCTGGTATGAGAAATGGTGGATGGCTCAGCTGAACAAGGTTTTCATGTCCACCACACCGCGCTCAAATGCCTCCCCGAAGGCCTGGGTAATGAGAAGGGCTGAATACGCGCCGCGCTCAGAACCGAATCCCCTTATGGTCTTGTATCTCATTTTTGTGCGGAGTATAGCCCTTTCGGCCGCATTGTTAGTGATGAGCTCAGGGTGATAACCAAAATGCGGGCCTGTCCTGAGGAGGCCGAGGGTATCGGATAGCCAGAATAAGATATCCTTGGTATATCCTGGAGGGGGGCCCTTATCCCTGCCTCAAGGAACTCATCCTCAAGCTCAGGCCAGGGAAGGGTTCCAGCCCAGAGTATGTCCCTCACTACTGGGTCCTTCTCCTTCCTTATTCTCCTTAATAGGAGCCTCAGAAAGTGGAACCAACAGCCCCAGAATAGCATTCCAGCTCCCTCAGCCCCTCCCTCATGAGAGGGGTGAAAATCACCAACAACCACCTTTGAGTTGGTCTTTCTCTTTACCTTCTTGAGGATGTTCTTGAATGTCTCTTCTGTCTCATCCGGGAGGAACTCAAGGCCCACCACATCGCCCTCAGGGGAAACCGCTATGTTAAAGCCCCAGCTCTTGCCCTTTATCCTTATGTATCCCTGGTCAATGTGCACTACCGGGCAGTCCTTCTTTCTCCTTCTGAGCCTCTCCTCAAGCTCAAATCCCAGGGCAAGAAGGCGCTTGTAGACCCCTGAGGGGGATACCTGCCTCCCGGTGATGGCTCGCATTACCTTAGCTGTGTTCTCAACCGAGAGCCCCAGATACCAGAGGAGAGAGGCTAAAGCCCAGAGCCTATCCGTGTATGGGGATAGCTTTGAGATACCCCTTGGGTAATGAATGAAGCTCTTGCCACATACCTGACAGAGATACCTCTTTGTCCTTGCGGTTATTGGCTCTCTCCCCAGGTCCCATACCTGCCTCTCCATCCATTCCTTCCTTATCACCCTTCCTCTGCCACAATGGGGACAGAGGGGCTTTCCTGTGGGTTCGGTATCTACATCACCCAGATTGATGATGCTATTTATCCTTCTGGTTCTCTCCTTCATACCCAAAATGATAAACCGGGGGGTCAATCAGGGGCCAAGGGGGTGAGGATCACGATCATATGAACAGCAGATACTTCACCTTTGCCTGGATTTCCGAGCCCGTTGTGATCATCCTGCCAGTGCCGTTGTCCTCAACCCCGTGGTTATAGACCAGGTAAAACCAGCTCTTGGGCGCGAATTCCCAGGACAGTAGCGCGCCAGCAACCAGCCTCACGAGATCCGCGTCCGAAAACCCGTAGCTTGCCGACGAGAACGCGGGTTCCGCGTAGGCCGAGAGGTTCATGCCCGCCCGGGGTAGCCACGAGAGCTTTGGCCTCGGGGATATTGTTATGGCCTCAAGGGAATTGTCCGGCCTCTTCTCAACCCACAGGTCAATCCCGGCTGATACCGCGAGGCCGCTCCTTATGGTGTATCTGACCGATGCCTCCGCGCCGGCCTGGGACGCGAAATAACCCCTTAGGTAGTTATAGCCGTAGCTCCGCCAGGCCTCAGCCCGGAGATAAACGGGTTTCTGCCAGTCAGTGTAGATTTCAATGCTGGGCTCCCAACTCCAGAATACCGATTCCTGTTCGTAGTCCCTTGTCAATTTTGACGAGAGATGAAGCCCCTGGCCTCCCCTGAAATGGAACGAGGCAGATGGCCCTGCCCCCAGCGCCCAGGAGTCCTCCCCCTTTTCCTTCTCGGTCCAAACGCTGAAACCCGTGCTCCAGGATGAAAGCGGCCCTCCCTCCGGGTAAAACGATGGCCCCAGGCCCCCATCAAGGCTTATCGTTCCTGGGTTGGGGTAAAACCCTATCTCAGATACATCAAAAGTGCTGTCAGACCAGATCGCGGCCATGTAGGCCCATAGTTTTCGGGAACTTATGCTGTAATAGGATTTTCCGGAGAACCCGGCCTTCTCTCCCTTCAGGCTGTAAGCCAGAGCGTTCACCCAGTTCCACTCCTTGCTCCTGAGGTTCATCCCAGCGCAGAGCGCGCGGTTGAACGCGGTGTCCTCCTCTGAGCCAACACCCATGATGCCGATACTTGAGTTTGAAAACATCCTGGCCTTCACCTTCCCAACATAGTAGAGGCCAGAAGGGTAATACGCGGTATCTCCTGAGACGATCTCGCGGTATGGTTCCGTTCTAGCCACGATCGCTCCGTATTCCAGAAGGTTGCCGGAGGATGCCAGCTTTGCCCCCGCGGAAAAACCTGGCCCTATCCTCCGTGAGTAGAAAACCTTTATTGGCGAGTCAAATATGTCCGCGCCCTCTATGAAAAACGGCCTCTTCTCGTCCAGCCAGAGCTCGTATTTGCTCATGTTCAGTTGGAACGGGTCAGCCTCAACCTGCGCGAAGTCCGGGTTGAGGGTTGCCTGAAGGCTCGCCGAAGGGTTTGGAGACCAGCTCGCGTCAAGTCCGGCCTCGGAATAGAAGCCCTCGCGCTCGTATCTGATGTCAAATCCACGGTTTTCCCAGGAGTAGTTCTCTGAGGAGACAAAGGAATTGCCAGCGAGCGCGACCGGATACATCTCAAGGTGAAGCACCCCCTGGTTCGGCGGCTCTATATCTGCCTTTGCCAGGAGAGACATCCTGAGATCCGTGTTCTGCGGCACGAGTGGCCACATGACCGTTTCAGACCGGGAGGGTGTAGCCCTCATGAAGCAGATTCCCCAGGGGCCAGGTCCGTATCTTATCGTTTTGAATGGTATGGCTATTTCAACCGTGAACGAGGTATCCGTCAGGTGAACCCCCCTGCGCCAGACCCCATCCCAGGAGAAGTCCATGGTCCTCGCGTCATCCGTCACCCTTGCGTCGGATTGGGTTCCGGCCGCGGAGACCGCAAAACGATAGCCGGTTATGCCGTTGCCGTAGGTGTCCAGCATGACCTTGACCTCGTCCCCGGTGCCGCCGTCCCTCATGGTTAGCCGGACATCCGGCGCCCTGTCCCTTATCTGGCACCTGAACGCTATGTAGAGGTTCTCGTTGTCGTGCATGAGATAGGCCGTGGTTGATTCCGAGGGCTCAGAATCATAATAAGGCTTGAATGCCTTGAATTCCTTGACCGAGTCAGCGTGGACCCAGCATTCCTCCAGGATGCCGTCTATAACCGGCGCGCGAACGGTTGAAGGACAGGATAGGGTCGCGCCGTCAATAAAAGATAAGAGGAGGATAAACATGCCTTCTTGTGTTTCAGTTTGTTACAATCCTTTCAGGAGGCTCTCTGCTTCATCCGGCGTTATCTCGCCCTTCTCAAGCATTCCGAGTATCCTCTCAACCTCCGGTCGTGGCCCTGTTCGCTCGGAGTATCCCAGAGCCTCCATGAGCTCGTCAAACCTGACCCTCGCGGTCGGATAGGAAACCCCGAGCTCCTTTGCCAGCTCCGTCAGGTTTCCCCTGAGCCTGAGAAACATCCTGAGAAATTCCAGCTTTTCATCAGGCAGGAACGCGAACTCGTTGGGCCGAAAATTGCCCCTGAGCTCCGTGCCGCAGGATGGACATGTCAGCTCGGTGACAACCATGTCCTCGCCACAGGCAGGGCAAATGTTGATTCCCCAGGAGGGTTTCACGGCCTTTCTAGTTTTGCGGCGTGTATTCATAGACAATGAGGCCCGAACGGGACGCGGCCAGGAGGTAGTTCCCGCAGAGTATGACCTCAAAGACATAGTCCCGCGTGTATTTTGGTGGCCGGTAGTGCGCGAGCTCGCGCTCCTCTTTCAGGTCCATCAGGCGCACGCCTCCGGTTGCCGCGCCTATGGTCAGCTTGTCGCCAAAGACCCTCACACCGAGTGCCGCGCCGGGCCCTGTCCAGTGACCGACCAGCTTCAGATCTCTGGGGTTTGATATGTCTATGACCCGGACGCCCTCCTTGCCTATGGCGACATAGGCGTATTTCCCGCTAACCTCAACCGCGTTCGCGAAGCTCTCAAGCTTCATGGAATTGACGAATTTGGGCGAAGCGGGATTCGTTACATCAAGGATGAGAAGGCCTTCGTTTCCGTCGGCCACATAAGCGTATTTTCCGGAGACAACCACGCTCCTAGCAAAGCCCTGCGTGTCGTAGAAGCCGACCTCCCTTATGTCACGAGGGTCCGTGATGTTTATCACCCTCAGCCCGGAATCCCCGTCAGCGACATAGGCGTAATTCCCCTGGATCCAGACGATTATCGCGGAATCCGGCGTGTCCGCGCACGAGACCACCTCCGGTATTGACGGGTCGGTTATCTCTATGGCGCAAAGCCCCCTGTCTCCGAGTGCCGCGAACAGGAACTGGCCCCTCTTCGCGAGGCCCAACGGGACATTGCTCAGTCTGAGACTGCCTATCTCAATGGGATCATCAGGCACCGAGACATCAATTATGGATATTGTCCTGTCAAGGGTGCTCGCATAGGCGTATTGCCCATCGTAGATGACATAGTGGGTGTTCCCCCTGGTCCACTTGGCCACGGTGCAGAGGTTCATGCTGTCCGCAAAAAGCGAAGAATCCGTCTCAACCTGTTGGGCCAGGAGGGCAATCATCAAAGCCAGACCGTTTATCACCATGATATTATAATGGTTTGACCCCAGGAGGTTCAAGGATGTTCCTTGTTTGAGAACCTTTCCCAGTCTGGTCTTGAGACGATAAAATCAACACCAGGAGCCAGATTGGTTGAATGCAGGCAAAAATCGTGGAATCTGAAACCCGGCCTTATCCTGGGACATTTTGAGGCCAGCCGGGTGAAGGATCGCCCCTCTTTGGCCAGGGCTAATCTACCTCAACGAGAGATACCGAAGCTTGCCAGGTTTTTGTTTCCAACTGACAGCCCCACTAGAGGACACCAGGGCTGGTCGGTCTCCTGATTGACAACTGGCAACTGATAACTGATAACTAATATAATTTACCCGTGAAGGAGATAAACCTCAGGACAGACCGGAGGTGCCAGCTTCTGGACATAACCCGGCAGGTTGAGGAAATTGTCGCCTCTTCAGGGGTCAACGAGGGAATATGCGTAGTCTATGTTCCCCACACGACAGCGGGAATAACCGTCAACGAGGCCGCGGATCCCTCGGTCGCGAGCGACATATCTGGGACCCTGTCCAAGCTCGTTCCGGCCGGGCCCGGCTACTCTCACGCGGAGGGAAACGCGGATAGCCACATAAAAAGCGTCCTCGTATCCCCATCAATCACTCTTCTCGTTCAGCGCGGGAGGCTCGTTCTCGGAACATGGCAGGGGGTATTTTTCTGCGAGTTTGACGGCCCCCGGAGCAGGAAGGTCCTGATAAAGGTAGTGTCCGGATGAAAAGGCTCGTCCAGTTGAAGGGCAAGGCTGTCCTGGTTGATGAGCCCGCGCCCGTGGCCTTGCCGGGCCGGATCCTGGTCAGAACGAGGTTCTCTGCCCTGAGTCCGGGAACAGAGGGAGAACGCCTCAGGCTCGCCGGAGACCCGATAGCCCTTGCGAGGAGGCGTCCTGACCTGGTGAAAACCCTCCTGGATTTTGCCAAAAAGCGCGGGATCTCCGAGGCCCTGAAGCTTGCAACCGAAAGGCTCTCCGAGCCATATCCTCTGGGTTATTCCCTCTCCGGTGAGGTTATTGAGATTGGCGAGGGCGTGTCCGGCTTCAACAAGGGCGACCGGGTCGCGTGCGCGGGCGCGGAGTTCGCTTTTCACGCTGAGTTTGTCTCGGTTCCGGAGCTCATGGCCGTGAGGGTTCCCGATCGCGTCCCTGACCGCGCCGCGGCATTCGCCACCCTCGGCGCCATAGCCTTCTGGGCAACAAAGAGGGCAGGGGTTTCAGCAGGCGAGAGGGTTTTTGTGCTTGGACTCGGAATCCTCGGAAATCTCACTGCCCAGATAGCCAGGGCATCTGGCGCGGATGTCTCCGGCCTTGAGAAAAACCCCCTCAGGCTTAGAAAGGCTTTGGATATAGGGATACAGGCCTTTGACTCCGAACCCCCTGGAGATCACGATGTTGTTATTGTTGCCGCGGCTGACCCTGATGGCTATCTGGCCGAGCTCGCCGGCCGCGCGGCAAGGCCAGGCGGTCGCGTCATGTTCCTCGGGCCGTGGGCAAAGCCCATTCCCTACAAGGATTTCTACGGGAAGGAGCTATCGGTTCTCTCGTCCCGCTCCTATGGGCCTGGCAGATACGACCCCGCATACGAGCTCCTCGGCCTTGATTACCCGCCGGAGCTGTCCCGGTGGACAATCAGGAGGTGCATGGCCGCGTTCCTCAGAATGGTCGCAGGGGATCGCGTTGAGGTTGAACCCCTCATAACCCACACCTTCCCCATAGATCAAGGCACTGAGGCCTATTCCCTTGCCGTCTCAGGGGATGACTTCCTGGGAATAACGCTTGAATATCCCGAAAAACCTTCTCCCGAAAGCGTGATCCTCCTGAAGAAACGCGAGCCGCGCTCGGCAAGAATAAGGGTTGGACTCGTTGGAGCCGGCAGATTCGCCACCTCGTCCCTCATTCCTGCCATCAGGTCAACGGGCCTCGCGGAGCTCATCATGGTTGCTGACCCAGCGAACCCCGGCCACATTGCCCGGCGACACGGGTTCTCCGGGGCGACGACTGATCCCCTTTCGGTCATAAACGACCCGGATCTGGACGCTGTCTTCATAGCGACGCCACACTCTTCCCACGCCCGGTTGACCGCAGATGCCCTGGTTGCCGGAAAGGCCGTTTTCACCGAAAAGCCCCTCGCGATAACCCACGATGAACTCAGCGGGTTGAGAGATGTCCTTTCGGAACGGGGCGGCTTTCTCGCTGTTGATTTCGGCCGGAGGTTCTCTCCGATGGCCAGGAGGATCAGGGAGCACATCTCAGGCAGGGGGCCTTATCAGATAACCATAAGGGTCAATGCCGGGCCTATCCCTCCCAATCACTGGCTTAACCTGCCCACAGAGGGCGGCAGGATCATTGGCGAGGCGTGCCACTTCATTGACATAGCGAGGTTCTTGGTCGGATCGCCCATCACATCCGTTGAGTCATCTTACCAGGGCCCGGATAATGCCCTTATAAGCATGGCGTTCGCGGATGGCTCAGCCGCGTCGGTAGCCTATTTCGCCGGTGGCCCATCCAGTCTGCCGAAAGAGAGGATAGAGGTTCTGGGCCATGGAGTAGCCGGGGTGATAGACGATTTCACCGAGCTCTTGCTTTATTCCGCGAGGGGCGTGAAGCGTTTTCGCGCCAGACAGGACAAGGGAACAGGCGAGATAGTCAGGGCCTTCCTCGGGAACCTGAAGGAGGGCAAGGAGCCACCAATAACCCTGGAAGAGCTCCTTGAGGTCTCGGATGCGACGCTGAAAGCAGGGAGGGCATGATGGTTAAGACCTGTGAAAGAGATCGGGTAGGCCTGGGTCCTTGCGCCCCGGGCCATTTGCCCCGTCCACAACGCATACATGTTCACCGGCATAATTGAAAGAACAGGAAAGATAGCCGAGTCCTCGCCAGCGGGGCCTGGCAAGCGCGTGAGGATTGAAACAGGCGAGATAAGGCTCTCGGTTGGGGATTCGGTTGCCGTTGATGGCGTTTGCCTGACAGCCGAGGAGGTCTTTTCCGACGGGTTTTCCGCTTATCTTTCCGCCGAGACCTTGAACAGGACAAAATTCGGCCGAGTCCTGAGGATCGGTTATCCCGTTAACATTGAAACCCCCTTGACCCCGGATAAATTCCTCTCCGGACACCTCGTTCAGGGCCATGTTGATGCTGTCGGTATCCTCAAAAGGCTAACCAGAAGGGGCGAGGAAGCAGAGATGGAGGTTGAGTTCCCTCGCACCTGGGGAAAATACCTGATTGAGAAGGGTTCGGTCGCGGTTGATGGGGTGAGCCTCACGGTGGTAAAACTGCTTCCAACACGGTTCACGGTCGCGTTGGTCGCGCACACCTTGAAAGCAACAGCTATAGGTTTAAGGCCTCCCCGTTCACTTCTCAACCTTGAGTTTGACATCATGGCGAAGTATGCGGAGAGGTTTCTCAGGGGGGCTCGCTCATCATAGAGAGAAGAACAGGAGGTTTATTTATGCTATATTTTTTCATAACAACAAACATGTTGTTTGGACAGGTCCTTTTTGCAAGGACATTTGGCGGAACGCTGGGTGAGGTGGCCCAGTCCATAACCCAGACCTCTGATGGAGGATATGCTGTCACAGGCTACACATATGGTTTTGGTGCTGGCAGTGCTGATTTCCTCGTCCTAAAGCTTAACCCAGATGGCTCTCTTGCCTGGGCCAGAACATTCGGCGGAGCCAACGGCGAATGGCTTCACTCCATGATCCAAACTGCGGATGGAGGCTATGCTGTTATAGGAGAAACATGGAGTTTCGGCGCCGGCGGTGCTGATCTCCTCTTGCTCAAGCTTGATCCGGATGGCTCTATTGCCTGGGCCAGAACATTCGGCGGAACCGCTAATGACTGGGTCTACCAAATAACCCAGACCGCTGACGGAGGCTACGCCGTTGCCGGAGGCACGGATAATTTTGGCGCCGGCGGTGCTGATGCTCTCCTGCTCAAGCTTGGCCCGGATGGTTCTCTTGCCTGGGCCAGGACATTCGGCGGGACTGGTCATGATTATGTTTGTTCCGTAAACCAGACCGCTGATGGAGGCTATGTTGTTGCGGGAGGCACGAACAGTTTCGGTGCTGGCAGTTTCGATCTGCTCGCTCTCAAGCTGAACCCCGATGGCTCGGTTGTCTGGGCCAGAACATTCGGCGGGGTGAGCGATGATTATGCCGGATCCTTAATCCAAACATCGGATGGGGGCTATGCAGTTGCTGGACGAACCGCTAGTTTTGGCTCCGGCAATTACGATCTGCTCGTTCTCAAGCTGAACCCCGATGGCTCGCCTGCCTGGGCCAGAACATTCGGCGGGGTGAACCGCGAATATGCCCGTTCCATAACCCAGACCACAGATGGGGGTTCTGCTGTTGTGGGAGAAACAGAGAGTTTTAGCGTTGGTGGTGGTGATTTTTTCATACTTAAGCTTGACCCGGATGGTTCTCTTGCCTGGGCCAGGACATTTGGCGGAACGAGTACTGATTATGCTGAATCCGTAACCCAGACATCAGACGGAGGGTATGTTGTTGCGGGATATACATGGAGTTTCGGCACCGGCGAATATGATTTCCTCGTGCTGAAGATAGGCCCTGATGGAAATTACCCTGACTGTGTTCGGGATTGTTCCCCAACAGTTCACGATGTTTCGTTATCAACATTCACGCCCTCTGTTGGCGCAGATTGCTTGCCAAGCACATCATCCCCAAGCCCGGCCATCGGAACACCAACCCTGACCATAACCGACGCTTGTCCGTCGGTATCCGTTGAGGAGGATGATTTTTACCGGAGGCCCCGGATCACCTGCACGCTCCTCCCCTCCGGTCTCATCTTCATTAGCCCTGAGAATAACCTGAAAATAAGGATCTACAAACCCGATGGCCGTCTCGCCTACGCCGGGGAGCTCAAAAAGGGTGAGAATCGGATAAGCCTTGACCGGGGGGTTTATTTCTGGATGGCCGGGCAATCCAAAGGGAAAGCGGCGGTGAGGTAATATCCGCTAAAACAGCCAAACAGGCCCCAGCCACAAACTGGGGCCTTTTCCAGCTTTCGGCCCCCTCTCCTCCGGCCTTATACTTTGTGCCCTTGGAGATGTTGATATGAGTGATACATACACTCACGATGTTTTGATCCTCGGAACCGGCCTCGCTGGGCTTCGTGCCGCCCTTGAGATAGGCATGAAGACCAAGGGCAAGTTGAGCATGGGCCTGGTGTCCAAGGTGCAACTCATGCGCGCTCACTCCGGAGGCGCTGAGGGCGGCACAGCGGCCGTCCTCAGAACCGACGAGGGGGACAGCACCGAATTGCACGCCTGGGACACGGTCAAGGGGTCGGATTTCCTGGCGGATCAGGATGTTGTCTTCAGGTTCGTCAAGGAGATGCCCAGGGAGATCCTAATGCTGGATCACTGGGGCATGCCCTGGTCAAGGCGCGCCGACGGCACCATAGACCAGAGGCCCTTTGGCGGACACACCTACCCAAGAGCGACCTTCGCGGCTGACAAGACCGGCTTCTTTGAGATGCAGACCCTGTATGACGCTTTGCTTGAATACACGGACAACTTCGCCAGATACGAGGAGTTCTTCGCGACGGCCATTCTCACGAAGGGCGGGAAGTTCTCCGGACTCGCGGCTATTGACATGCCACGCGGCAAGTTGGTTCTCTTCAGGGCAAAGGCGCTGATAATATGCACCGGCGGCGCTGGGCGTCTCTATGGCTTCACCACATACGCTCACACCGTCACCGGCGACGGCCTCGCGATGGCCCTCAGGGTCGGGCTTCCCCTTGAGGACATGGAGTTCCTCCAGTTCCACCCAACAGGCCTGGTGCCAAACGGCGTTCTGATGACAGAGGCCTGCCGAGGGGAGGGCGGCTATCTCAGGAACAGCAAAGGCGAGAGGTTCATGGAGCGTTATGTTCCAACAAAGATGGAGCTCGGCCCCAGGGACATAATCTCACGGAGTATGATCACCGAGATAGAGGAGGGCAGAGGATTCCCCGGCCCCGATGGCCTGGATTACCTCCACCTTGACTTGACCCACCTCGGCGCGGCAAAGATAAACGAGCGATTGCCCCTTGTCCGTGACGCGTCCATGAGCTTCGTCGGCGTTGATCCCATAAAGGAACCCATTCCCGTCCGGCCTGTCGCTCACTACTCAATGGGCGGGATAGCCTGCGACATAAACGGCCGAACCGCCATAGAGAACATCTGGGTTGCTGGCGAGGCCGCTTGCATAAGCCTCCACGGCGCGAACAGGCTCGGTTCCAACTCAACCGCGGAGTGCCTGCTTTGGGGCGCGATAACAGGCGCTGAGGCCGCAAGATACGCTTCCGAGCACCAGCTCCCGCCTGAGCCCGTGGACGAGTTCTCTGCCGAGGAGAAGAAGATGTCCCGGTTCCTCAACATGAAGGGCAAGGAAAACCCCTACGAGCTCAGGAACGAGCTCAGGAGGACCATGGACAGCTCCTTTGGCGTTTTCAGGACCGGCGATGACATGGAGCGCGGCCTGAACAAGATCCGGGAGTTGAAGCGTCGTTTCCCTGACATAAGGGTCACGGATTCCTCGCCTGTCTACAACACTGACTTGATAACAGTCTACGAGACCGAGAACCTTCTTGACATGGCCGAGGCACTGGCAATGGGCGCGCTGGCAAGGGAGGAGTCCCGCGGCTCGCACTCAAGGCGCGATTTCCCCAACCGGGACGACGAACGCTGGCTCAAGCATACCCTGGTCTACCGAAACGATGATGGGAGCTTCCGGCTGGATTACAAGCCCGTCACCATAAACGCTTGGCTCCCGGTGGAGCGCAAATACTAGGAGGACAGAAATGCAAACGCGTGAACCAAAAACCCTTTCCCGTTCGCTCGGCCTCAGAGGCTGGGTATGGGCAGGGCGATACGGGCTTGAGCGTTGGGCCTACCTGTTCCACAGGATAACCGGCCTCGCGCTCATAATCTACCTCCCAATGCACCTGGTTGTAACGGGCCTCAGGCTACTCGGCCCCGGCCCCTGGGAGGCATTCGTCCACTTCTCGCACCACCCGGTCGTCCTCTTCTTTGAGTGGGCCCTGATGATCGCTTTCCTGTATCACGCCATAAACGGGTTCAGGCTCCTCCTCACCGAGCTCTTCGGCCTCACGATAGGCAGGCCCGCTCACCCGCACATCCCACCTCGGACATCCCTCAAGCGTCAAAGACCCTTCAACATAGTCCTGATGATCCTGGGCGGCCTGTTCATAATACTCACTGTCCTTGACTTCTTCGTGTGGAGGTGAACCATGAGAGAAAGACACCTTTGGCTGATTTTCATCCTCGCCGCGGCCCTCGTTCTGGTTACCCTCGCCATCCACATGTTCCTGATGCACATGGGAACCGTCCTCGGCTGGCTTGGGATAACGATTGGCGACCCCCTTGCCTGGGAGAGCACAATAGCCCGGAGCAAGCAGGTCGGAACCCTCGTTCTCCTCTTCATCCTTCTTACCGCTGGGCTATTCCACGGCCTGTATGGTCTCAGGGGCATTCTGATTGAGTGGATCAGGAACCCCGGATGTCAAAAGGCAATAAGCTGGCTCGTCGCTATATTCGGCGTACTGGCCTATGCCTGGGGACTCGTCGTCCTCTTTGGCGTTTACGCGAGGGGAGGTTGAAATGAAAGCGGTCGTTTTCAGGGTTTTCAGGTTTGATCCCACAAAGGACGAGAAGCCTTACTTCAAGGAATACGAGGTGACTCTGACCAAGGGCATGACCATCCTTGAGGCCCTCTTTTACATAAAGGAGAAGATAGACCCAACCCTATCTTTCAGGGCCTCGTGCAGGATGGGCGTTTGCGGCTCGTGCGCGATGTATGTGAACGGAAAGCCTCGTCTCGCTTGCTACAACCAGGTTGAAGACCTGAAGTCAAATGTTATTTCCGTGGCTCCCCTGCCTAACTATCCGGTCATAAGGGACCTGGTTCCTGACCTCACCTCCCTTTTCCAGAAGCACGCCCACATCAAGCCATACATCATAAGGCCTGACCGGGAGGAGATGGAGAACCCGACGGGCCAGTTCCTGATGACCCCGAAGCAGCTGGATGATTTCATCCAGTTCGCCTACTGCATAAAGTGCGGCTCGTGCCTGGCCGCGTGCCCTACCGTCGCGTCCGACCCTGCTTTCCTCGGGCCGCAGGCCCTCGCGCAGGCATACAGGTATATCGCGGATGTCCGTGATGGGGGCGCTGAGATAAGGATAAAGACGCTGGACACCGCCCACGGCCCCTTCAGGTGCCACTTCGCTGGCGCGTGCACTGACGCGTGTCCCAAGGCGGTTGACCCCGCTTTGGGCGTCCAGTATCTCAAGAAACACATGTTCTTCGGCAAAAAGCAGAAGCCTTCCCCGGTTAAACCGCTCGCAACCGAGCATGTGCCGAACGAGAAGTATCCCGCGCCGCCGGAGAGAACGGCAAAATAGCCTTTGGGAACGAAAAAACAGGCCCCGGCCTCGGCCGGGGCTTTTGTTTTCGGATTAGACCTATCTGATCGCCAGCTTGCCGGATTGGTTCCGGGTTGTCCAGAGGTAGACCCCTGTCTCAAGGCTTATCCGGGTCTGGCCCCTTTACCACCATTTTCCCGAGCGGGACTCTCGGGTCTCGCAATAAGGCATGGCGGGTTGGAAAACCTGGCCTGGGAATTTTCTGGTTCAGTCCGAACGAAACAATGTCCCCATAGGAACATGTCTAAAATACAAGCTACATGTTCCCGCGCGACATCCTGGCACATGGCCTTTCGCCGGGCCAGGCTCGTGGATTAAAATCTGTGTCCTAGTGAACGAGAAACTGGCCGGATACTGGGACGAGAGACGGACCCTGGTCAACAAGGCGATTGACTGTGCTCTGCCATCTGATTCCGGCATAGCGGCCAGGCTCACCGAGGCAATGCGCTATAGCCTCATGGCTGGCGGAAAACGGCTCCGGCCAATCCTCGCTATCATGGGCTACGAGCTCTGCGCCGGGACCGATCTGAAGGAGGTTTTGCCGGTCGCTGTAGCCCTTGAGTTTATCCATACCTTCTCGCTTATACACGATGACCTGCCCGCCATAGACAATGACGACACCAGACGCGGACACCCCACATCCCACAGGAAATTCGGCGAGGCAATGGCAATTCTCGCGGGAGATGCCCTGCTGACCGAGGCCTTTGGCCTGGTTGCGAGATCAAGCCTCCTGCCGGAAGTCAAGTGTTCCGTTCTCCAGGAGATAACTTCTGCAATAGGCCTTCAGGGGGTTATAGCCGGGGAAGTTGTTGATGTTCTTGCCGAAAAGGAGTCCTGGGAACCCTCACCCGACTTGGTCAGGTTCATACACGGTAAGAAGACCGCCGCATTAATATCCGCGTCCCTGGCCTCTGGCGCCATTGTCGCCAGGGCGCGCGACGAAACCCTTGATTTCCTTAGAAACGAAGGGCTCAGACTTGGATTGTTGTTCCAGATCACGGATGACATCCTGGATGTGGTTGGTGACGAGAGCGCTGTTGGGAAAGACCTGCGCAAGGACGAGGCCAAGGTTACCTGGGTGAAGGTGTTTGGTCTTGAGAAGGCAGTGGCCGACGCTGAGACCCTGGCCGGAGAAATATCTGAATCGCTCAGGGAGCGTTTTGGCGAACCAGCGTGGCCATTGTGCGAACTGGTCGCTTTCATAGCCAGGAGGGAATATTGACGGAGATCAGGAACCTGCTGACCAACACGGTTATATGGGTTCCGGTGCTTGCTATGCTCATCGCGCAGGTGGCAAAGTGCACCATACACTCCATCCTGGGCCGGCGCTTTGACCTCAGCTGGCTGTTCCAGACCGGCGGGATGCCATCGTCTCACTCGGCTCTGGTTTCCGCGCTCGCGGTCAAGGTCGGTTTCAGGGCAGGTTTTGATAGCCCTTCATTCGCCATCACTTTCATCCTTGCCCTTATCGTGATGTATGATGCCGCCGGGGTCCGGAGGGCAATGGGAAAGCAGGCGAGACTTTTGAACAT